>DIXD01000078.1 GCA_002435985.1 Spirochaetaceae bacterium UBA6089 | reverse complement strand
GTAAGTCGGTCTCGCACGGCGGCAGTTTTTCTTGTCCTGTTTGTAGTCGCCTCATCCTTCGTATCCTGCACTATTTCTCCCGAGGCTCTTCAGCTCTTTTTGGATCAGGCTCTTCTCCAGGGCATGATCACGCCCGAACAGGCCAGGCTCATTCGCGAAGCCGCGCTTTCCTTTCAGGCTGAATCCAGACCATTCACCTACGAGGAGGAATACGAGATAGGGCGAGTCGTTGCGGCCGCCGTGCTTTCTCAGTATCCGGTCTACAATCAGCCGGCGCTCACCGAGTATGTGAATAAGATAGGGCAGGGTCTGGCGTTTTTCTCCGCACGGCCACTCTTACCCCATGGGTATCATATTCTGATCCTCGACAGCGAAGAAGCGCACGCCTTCGCGGCCCCTGGCGGCTTTGTGCTCATTACGCGGGGTCTTCTGAGGCTCGCCAGTTCCGAGGATATGCTCGCCGCGCTGCTCGCGCACGAAATTTCGCACGCGGCACTCGGGCATGGGCTGGTTTCGCTTTCGAGCTACCGCATGGGGGAGCTGGCTATGCAGTACGCGACACTCTCGACACAGCAGGCCAATCCTGACAATAAAGAGGCTGCGGCACTTTTGTCGGCGGCGGTCCACGATTTTGTTGTATTGATCTCGGTGCAGGGATATTCGCAGACCATGGAGTTCGAGGCGGATGCCGAGGCGATGCGCATACTGTACCTGGCCGGCTATAAGAGTTCCGCGCTCGAGGATTTTATACAGGCGCTGGAGAATTCCCATGACGAGCGCACCCGACAATATTCGATGCAGCATCCTCTGCCGGTGGAACGAGTGAAGAGAATCAAAGCTATTGAAGTGCAGTACGCGCAAGCGGAGGAGCACGCCGTCCAAGTCGAAGCGGGGGACAATGGATCGATGAGTATTGCAGCCATCGAGCGTATCCGGCAAGAACGTTTTGAGGCGATGCGGCTGTTGTTCTAGGAGGCTCTGCGGTGGGGAAGGCCGCCGGCTCGGCATTGAAGTCTCATGCAAGGGCGAAGAGCATGGCGCGGTTTCTGTGCGCCCTGGCTATTGGCCTGGTCTCCGTGCTCGTGGTTTTTTGGACAGGAGCCTCGGAAAAACTCGGAATGGCCATCTACGATAGTGAGATGCGGAGGCTTGTCAGTCGTGCCGAAGAACAGGGCATTGTCGCGCCTCCTGAAATCTTACGTAAAATTCCAGGCACGTCAGATTCTGCTACATTGCCGATTGTCCTCGTCATGATCGATCAGTCCAGTCTCGATTGGGTCCAGAAAGAGCTCGGCCTCGGCTGGCCTTGGCCAAGGGAACTCTATGGCGTGATGGCCTCGTACCTGCGCGATACCAGAGTGCAGGCCTACGATATTCTGTTCACAGAACCCTCCACATTCGGGCCAGAGGATGATGCCCGTTGCTCGAAGGCGATGACCGAGGCCGGCAATGTGGTGCTTGCCACCCTGAGGAACAAGAAGCCTGTGCTCGATGTGCCCAACGCGCTGTTCGGGCACGTGAACGCAGCCCTCGACGCCGATGGTGTCTGCAGAGAATATCAGGTGTGGCTGAGCCGCGACGCCGAACGCCTCCCTTCGCTTGGCCTTGCTGCGCTTCATGCCGCGGGCTTGGAGAGCGTTGCGCCTCGATCCGAGGAAGTGCTGCTCAAATTCGAACCTCCGTCAAGGTTCGAGCGGTATAGTGCAGCGCAGATCATCGCCGCCTCGCTCGGCGCTTCGGGCGAACATCCGGACATCGATGTAAAAGATACAATCGTGGTGATCGGCCTCACTGCGCCCGGGTTGATGGATAGACAGGCGACGCCTATCGACTCTGCACTGCCGGGCGTAGAAGTGCATGCGACATTCATCAGCAACGCGCTTTCCACCTCTTTCATGCAGCGTTCATCGCCTTGGATCGAGATTCTGGCCGCGGTAGCTGCGGCTGCGCTCGTCAGCTATTTCCCATTGCTCCGCATAAAGTGGTTGTCGGCCTTGGGGTGTATCGCGGCGGTAAGCCTCCCCATCGCGCTGAGTCTGATCCTGTTTCCATANNTATCAGGCAGAGGGCAGACAGCGGGCATATCTTCGCAAGGCCTTTGCCCAATACCTCTCTCCTGAGGTGATCTCTGTGCTGGTGGAACGGCCGGAAAACCTTAAGTTGGGCGGCGAATCCAAGATCATAACGACCCTTTTTTCCGACATGGCAGGCTTCAGCTCGATTTCGGAACGCTTGTCCCCTGAACAACTTGCACAGTGTATGAACGAGTATCTCGGCATCATCAGCGAAGAGGTGCTTGCCCAGGACGGAACACTGGATAAGTATGTCGGTGATGCGGTGGTGGCTTTCTGGAATGCGCCTCTGGAGACGCAGGATCATGCGTACCGAGCCCTTGTCGCCGCGGCACGTATTCAGGAGAAGATGTTCGCAATGAGCCGCGATTTTGAAGAGCGCTTTGGAATTTATCCGCGAACGCGGATCGGTGTCGCAACGGGGCAGGCCGTGGTGGGGAATCTCGGTTCGAATAGGCGCTTTGCCTACACCGCGGTGGGGGATTCGGTGAATATCGCGAGCCGGCTTGAGGCTGCGAACAAGGCGCTCGGTACATCCATCCTGACGATGCAGGATACGGTCACTGCCGCAGTAGGCGCCAGGAGCGCCGAAAACGCGGAAAACGCCGAACACCGTTCGCCCGAATTTCAGCTCCTGCTGTCTGGAGAGGGAAGGCTGATCCTGCGCAGATTGGGGCCCGCCCTTGTGGAAGGCAAGACACAACTTATCGAGCTATGGTGCGTGGAAACAGGGAACTTGCAGGGCGTACAGGGGCCAGGCCGCGTCGAGCCTTGGATTGAGGTCCGACGTCTTTCGAAATGAGCAGCTTTCAGCATGAGCAGCTTTTAACATACGCAGCTTTCAACACACGCAGCCAGCATTTCATCTCTCTATTAGAAAAAGAACAATGCTGCGCTGATCGCCAGAAGCGCCCAATCGCGGACCTCGAACTCTCTCAGTCTTAGGCTTCTCTGAGGCGAATATCCGCGGGCCTCCATCGCCACCGCAGTTCGCCATGCCTGCACCATACTGCCGACGATCAACTGTTCGAGCATGAGGAATGTGCGGCGTATATTGCGCCTTGAGAGCCGTATTCCTCGGACTTCTCCGGCTTCTTTGATCCGTTGGTAGGTGTCGAAAATTTGCGGCAAGAAGCGCAACACCAGCGAGAACAACATGCCGGGGTCTTCCAAGATACCGGCCTCTTTCCTCAGACCTCGTTTTTTCCCTCGAAAGAGCCTACGGAACATGCGTATGGCGGCCGTCATCCAGTCGCCTATTTCACTCACACGGGTGGTCGCATAGAAGAGTCTTGAGTAGACATACACGGTGAGGAGCCTCAGGGCGTAGAGCCCGGATGCAGGCAGCGTCGTCATGTCGAAGAGCCGCCCATCGCCGGGCAGTATTCCCCGAACGACGGCTGCAAACACTGCCAGCAAGGCGATAGACAGCAGCGCTCCGCCGCCGACTCTAGGTAGGCGTATCAGCACAAGAAGGCCGAGCGCAAAGAGTCCCAAAAGGACGCCGAGAGTAGAGCGCATCGCCGCAGATGCGATCCCAAGCAATAATGCCAGCTTTGCGAGGGGATGCATCGTCGCCAGCGCGCTCTCTCCAGGCTCGAACGCAAAAGGATTTGCTAGTCGATTCGCCATGGATAGCACTCGCGGTAGGGGCACACGAGCCCGCTCTGCATAAAATCCTCTTTTTTCGCCTGGGATGGAGGTGCGTCGAAGACGATCCTACCATGATTGAGGATTACGAGCCTCGATGCGAGAAAAAAGACTTTCTCGATCTCGTGGGTGAGCACGATGACGGTCTTCCCCCCTGCGCGCAGGGTTTTGAGGACTTCGATGATTTCCAGCACTGAAGGAAAATCCAGATTTACGAACGGCTCGTCGAGGATTACACAGCGCGACTTCATTGCCAGGACGCCCGCAATGGTGAGTCTACGCTTTTCGCCGCCGGAGAGCGTGAGAGGCCGCCGATCCGACATCCCTTCGAGGTGTGCGTCGCGGAGCGCCAGGCGTACGGCTTCTTCGAGCTCTTTGCCCTGTATGCCCAGGTTCGCAGGTCCGAAGGCCAGATCTTCTTCCACAGTCTGTCCGAAAATCTGGGCTTCGGTGTCCTGAAACACATAGCCAACCTCCCGGCGGATCAGCGGAATCTGCGAGGCGATGGGGCTACCACGGTACAAGATAGACCCTGCGCTGGGCTTGGAGAGACCTACGAAGTGCCGCATGAGCAGCGATTTCCCCGCGCCATTTCGCCCGGCGACGATGATGAACTCTCCCTCGTCGATGGACAGCGACAGGTCCTCGAGCCCGGGTTTGCCGTCTGGAAACAGGTGCAGGAGTCCCTCTGCGCGAAAAAGTTCAGCCATCGCTCGTTTGTTGCTGGATGTGGCGCAGCGCCTTCAAAATTGGAGGCGTGAGTATAGAAGCAACGATGATTTTTGCGATATCGCCGGGAATAAATGGGACCAGTCCCATGGCGAGGGCTTTTGTCCAGTCGACATCGAGGACAGCCTTCAGCCTTGCGACGCCGAACACATAGACGATGGCCATGCCGATGACCCCCGCCATGAGATTGAAATACCACGCATGCTTGCCCAGCCTTGAGACGAGGCCGAAGGTGACCACACCGGGAATAAAGCCGAAGAGATACCCGCCGGTCGGCCCCGCCAACTTGACCATGCCTCCCGTACCGCCCGAGAATACGGGCAAGCCCATGGCTCCCAATAATAAATAGAAGACGACCGAAACGAGCCCCCACCATGGTCCGAGAATGAACCCTGCCAGAAGAATGAACATGTTCTGAAGTACGATCGGCACCGGTGTCCCCGGAAGCGGAATTGCGATGTAGGCCCCGACGGAAATCAGGGCAGCGAAGAGGCACGCCATAATCGCATGGGGGAGTGTGGAATCAGTGGTCTCCATAGGCCGGACTATGGCCCAAATATAGAATATTGGTCAAGAGTGCGGCTATGTAGACCTCTATTGACATAATTATGCAATTGGAGTAGAAGAATACACATGGCGCGAGCAGTATTCGGCAATAACGGCAATATCCTCAATAATAACGCCGCTTTTGGAGCGGGGCCGGTACCGAATATATAGGCGCTTCCATGGCGCGGACATACAAGGCCGGTCCCGTAAGGGGTCGGCCTTTTTGTTTTTGCAGCCACTGAATGTACGAGCCTTTCATTATGGAGGTGAGGGGGATGACAACGCGAGTTTGCGTCCCCAGTGGTAATGGGGCTTTGTTCCGTTAGCCCGGCACGCAGAGGCAGCGTTGCTGTCGTGATGCCAGGGTCCGAACAAACCTCTCCGCTGGAGAACACTATGAAATCATTTGCTGCGGTGGATATCACCGGTACCACGATTGGCGATTCTTTGGAAGATTTTCAGACCAAGCTTGCAGGGCAGGGCCTGTCGTTCAGCCAATACCTGCGCGAAGCCTATGTCAAGAAGTGGACAGACGAGACCTTGTCGCATGCGCTCAAGATCAGGACAGCCCTCGTGCTCGGCCTTCAGGAGTTTCTCGTCTCGCAGGGCATCGTCAACATCGACAGGGTCTCGCTCTCTCCCGTCACCGATCCTCTCTGCCATAGCGTCGAGCATGTGCCCACGATACACTTTCAGAATACGCCGTACCGCACGACGCATTCGATGATCTACTCGAAGATGCTCGCGTGCATAAGTCCTCATGTGCCTGGCGTCTACATCGACTCGCCGAATATCAGGCTCGAGCTTCCCTCCGACATGCCGAGGCACAAATATCTGATCGATTTTTCGCAGATGGATATCGAGTTCAAGCGTCGGCAGGTGCTGAGCGAGGAAGACTACTTCGACAGACCGAGCCAGACCGCGGCTGTACTGGCGCAAGAGCGGGACCGTGCCCTCGACTTCTTCGAAGATTTGATTATTTACACCGTAAAGAAGATCCTCGCGCTCGCAGGCGACAGTTTGACTGCGCTCGGTGTGACGCTGGCGCTACCCCAGAAGCCTTTTCCCCGCTTCTATAAGGATGAGGAAGAGGACCA
>DIXD01000066.1 GCA_002435985.1 Spirochaetaceae bacterium UBA6089 | reverse complement strand
GCGCGTGCTCAGGATTTTGGACTACGTAGGCGCCGAACGCCATCGTGGAAGCCCAGTCGGGGTCGGCCTTTTCCAGCACGGGCAGGTTCTGGCGCGAGAAAACGAGCACGGTCGGCCCATCCAGCCTCTCCATCGCGATGCGCCAGGCCACCGCGGTCTCCTCGGCGTCTGCAGGGCGGATGACACGCAGCCCCGGAATCGCTCGCAGAGCGGCGAGCATTTCGATCGGCTGATGTGTCGGCCCATCTTCGCCCACATAGATCGAATCATGCGTCAGCACATAGACGACCGTTGCCTTCATAAGCGCGGAGAGCCGCAGCGCTGGGCGCAGATAATCCGAAAAGACGAGGAAGGTGGCCACAAAGGGGCGAAGCCCACCGTACAGCGCGATACCGTTGGCGATAGCCGCCATACCATGCTCGCGCACGCCGAAGTGGATGTAGCGGCCGTCAGGGTTTTGCTTTGAGAAGACGAGGGGAGTGCCGTCGGCGTTGGGAGGAAGTTGGCTGACATTGGGGCTCGTCAGGTCCGCAGAGCCGCCGATAAAATTCGACCATGCACCCGCCACTGCGGTTAGACACTTGCCGGACGCGTTGCGCGTCGCTATTTTTTCGCCCACTTTAAAAGCAGGCAGATCCAGTTCGTGCATTGCCTTGCCGCTGAGCCACACGGAGAGCTCGCGGGCAAGCTCCGGATTCGCCTTCTTCCAAGCCTCGAAGCGCGCCTGCCATGCCCGATACTCCTGTTCGAGCGCCTTTCGGTGCTCCTCAAAGTAGGCATAGGCTTCGGGCGCCACCCAGAAGGGGACATCGAGCGGAATGCCGAGCGCTTCCTTTGCCTTGCGCGCTTCTTCCTCGCCCAACGGAGAGCCGTGAATGCCGCTCGTGCCCTGCTTCGAGGGGGAGCCTTTACCGATCACGCTCTCGAGGATGATGAGCGAAGGCCTTGCGGTCTCTGCCTTAGCCTCGGCGGTGAGGGCTGCGAGCTCTTCGAAGTTGTACATCGAGCCGCGGAGTACCTGCCAGCCGTAGGCCTCGAATCGCCTTCCCACGTCTTCGGTAAAGGCGATATCCGTCGAACCGTCGATGCTGATGTGGTTCGAGTCGTAATACACAATGAGATTTCCGAGCCCCAGGTGCCCTGCCAGCGAACATGCCTCGCTTGCGACGCCTTCCATAAAACACCCGTCGCCTGCGGCCACGAAGATAAAGTGGTCGATGATGTTCTGGCCGGGCTTGTTGAAGTGCGCGGCCATTTTGCGCTCGGCAATCGCCATGCCGACTGCATTCGCAATCCCCTGCCCCAGAGGCCCTGTGGTCGTCTCCACCCCGGGCGTGACCCCATATTCCGGATGTCCCGGGCATTTCGAACCCACCTGCCGAAACGCCTTTATATCGTCGATCGACAGATCGAAGCCTGCCATGTGGAGAAGGGCATAGAGAAACATCGAGCCATGGCCGGCCGAGAGCACGAAACGATCCCGATTGAGCCACGATGGATCCCTTGGGTTGTATTTGAGTTCGACGCCGTACAGGAAGGCGCCGAGCTCGGCGGCCCCCATCGGCATGCCGGGATGGCCGGAATTTGCCTTCTGGATGGCATCGATGGTCAGACTCCGCACAGACAGCGCAATGGATTGTAATGCAGAAATATTCATGAACCCACTCCTTATGAATGAATTTGTATAAACCTCCGGTAAAGGCTGCACAAAAAGGTATCATATGCGAAATGGATGTGTCTGGCAATGTCGTGCATCGGCGGTTTTTGCGGCATGTGCAGCATATCACGGCATAGAGGGAAAGCGCCGGCGGCCCGTCAGATGAATTTTCCTCTTAATCCTCGCCCTCGAGTCCCTCGTCGATGTCGACCCTGCGGCGGGCCGCGCCGATCACCTTCCGGGCCGTATCCTCGTTGACGCGCGCAATGCTGCTGATGTAGGCCGGTTCGGCCTGTGCCACTGCCTCCAGCGATCCCAGCGCTCTCATAATCGACTTTGCGCGGACATCGCCGATGCCCGGCACCTGCTGAAGCACGCGGAATGTCGCGTCCGTCATCCGAAGTTTGCGCGAGAGCCCCGTCGCAAAGCGGTGCGTCTCGTCGCGTACCGCTACGAGCACACGCAGAGCCGGCGAATCCTTGGCCAGCACGACAGGCTCGCGTTTGCCCGGCAGCCAGACCTCTTCATTCCGCTTCGCAAGCCCCGCCAGATCGACATCGAGGCCCAGATCGTCGAGGATCTCCTTGGCCGCGGAGACTTGCCCTGCTCCTCCATCGACGAGGATGAGGTCGGGCAGCTCCGCCTCTTCGTTGATGAGCCGCGTGTAGCGCCGCGCCACCGCCTCGCGTATCGCCGCGAAATCGTCGATCTGCCCTTCTACCGAACGAATTTTGAAGGAGCGATAGTTTTTCTTGTCCGCCACGCCATTCTTGAAGCTCACCAGCGATGCCACCGTGTGCTTTCCGCCGAGCTGGGCAATATCGAAGCCCTCGATGCGCGTCGGAACGCTCCCCAGGCCGAGCTTTTCCTTCAGCTCGACGAGCGCCGCAATGTCGCCGTGCATGCGCCGCCGCTTCGCAAGTTCTTCCTTTGCGTTCTGTACCGCGAGGTTCATCACCGCCCAATGACGCTCGCTGTCCGGAATCTTCACCTCGATCTGGGCACCAAAGCGGTCGGACAGACAGCGCGCGACGGACGTCGTGTTTTCGGCCTTGCGCACGAAGATGCGGGGCGGCGCCACTCTTCCGGCGTCGTAATAGCGGACAAGAAAACTGTCGAGCGCCTCGAGCTCGTCGACGATGTTCTCTATAAAACTGTCGCGGTTTTTGAGCTTGCCGTCGCGCATCTGGAACACGACGTAGCTCACTAGCTCACCGTCGGCTTCCCATGCAATGTAGTCCCGCGCGTCGATGCTCCCGTAGTCGACTACGTTCGAGTGCCCTATAAAGGACTGCACTGCCTTTATTGCCTCGCGCAGACGCGCCGCCTCCTCGAACCGAAGCTCGGCAGCCGCCATCTGCATCTCGCGTTCGAGGTCCTTGAGAAGCGTCTCCGTGTCGCCCGAGAGCAGCTTTCGCACCTCTCCCACGCGCTTCATATAGTCTTCGTGGCTGATCTTGCCTGCGCAGGGTCCCGGGCAGCGCCCAATGTGGTAGTACATGCAAGGAGTTGCGCGCTTTTTCATTTTGACACAGCGGCGCAGCGGAAACATGCGCTTGATGAGGTCGAGATAGATGTCGATTATCTCTGCGCTCGGAAAAGGCCCAAAGTATTCACTGCCGTCGTTGACGATCCGCCGCGTGCGAAATACTCGTGGATATTCCTCGTTCGTAATGCGGACAGAGGGGTAGGTCTTGCCGTCCTTGAGGTTGATGTTGTAACGCGGATTGTGTTCCTTTATGAAATTGTTCTCGAGGAGGAGCGCTTCGTACTCGTGTGCGGCGAGGACCCATTCGATGCTGTGGATGTGCGAGACGAGGTGGCGAGTCTTGATGTCCTTTTTGCCGCTGAAATATGAGGAGAGTCTGTTTCTGATGCTCTTAGCCTTGCCTACATAGATGATCTCTCCCTTTTCGTCGCGCATGAGGTAGACGCCGGGGCTCTGAGGAGCTTCTTTGATGAGGGCCTTGAGGCGGGTCCGGCGCTCGGCGTCGGTTTCGGCACCCTCGCGTTTCATCGTGCTCGGGCGCTCGGCGTCGGTTTCGGCACCCTCGCGTTTCAACATGCTCATAGTGTATAATAAAAATAAGGCAGTTCCATGAAAAAGACAAAGGAGAGGGCGGAGCGCAGGACCGACGTCGCTCTGTCGGCAGGGGCGCCTACCGACGATTGTCCATTTACCGACGATCCCTTCTCTACGGCCAAGATCCCATCTACCGACGGTCCCCCATCTACGGCCGATCCACTGGTCTCTTCCGACATCTACATCCGCTCGCTCGAAGAGAAGACCGCACACGCCCTGGAGCGCCTCGGCGGCATAGGCGCAGCCGCGTCCGCCTTCCACTTCTGCCCGTCCTGCGGTAGCCCCAAGCTCTATAGCGTCCGCAGCCGCATGTGGAGGTGCCCTACCTGCGGCTTTGAGTATTTTCACAATGTCGCGACTGCGGCGGGCATCATCATCGAATCGAGGGGCACCATACTCATGCTGAGGCGGCATAAGGACCCCATGAAGGGCAAATTTGCGCTTCCGGGCGGCTTTGTTGAGCCCGGTGAACGCGCCGAAGATGCAGCCCTGCGCGAGTGTTACGAGGAAATCGGCTGGTCGCCCCCGCACATCAATTTTCTGGCGACCTTCCCGAACGTCTATCAGTATCAGGGCATTCCCTATGCCACCTGCGACGTGTACTTCTTCTCACGCGGTAATATCATCGATCTCGACGACTTCCACCTCGACCCCGAGGAGAGCGACGCCCTGCAGTGTGTGCACGCCTCGGCCATCCCCTGGGCGGAGATCGCCTTTGAATCGGCCGTCCGTGCGCTCCGCTATTTTCTTCTGCACGAGAGCATGGGCATACCGCCGCGCATGCCCGACTTCGATGCCATTGAATAGAAGAGGTACACGCAATGACCAAGACCTGCCCGCGCTGCGGCGTATCCTTCGAGTGCCTTCATTCGCCGCAGTGCTGGTGCGCTTCGGTGCGGCTCGATGAAAAAACGCGCCGCGAACTTGCGGCGCGCTACAGCGATTGTCTCTGCCTCGAATGTCTTTCGGCCATTGCTGCCGGCGCCGCGGTGGAGCCTGTGGGGCCGGTAAAGCCTGTGGAACCTCATTCGTGCTCTTAAGCTTGTGCAGAGTATCTAGTATATACAGGCGCCCGTGAGACCCTGCGCGCTCGCACAGAGAAGAGAGAAGCTGCCACACTAAGTCCTTCGGGAGTGGATGACACACCCAGTCTCCCCGCTTCCGTACCGCCTTTTCCTCTCTAATTTTCTTGCACAAGGTTGAGAGCACTAGGGATTTTCTCCCAGAGCCCCGACTTCTCGGACCTGAACAGCGCATCGATGACCCTCATGTTCGAGATCGCGTCTTCGGGCGGCGTGGGAACAGCTTTCCCCTCGATGACGCTCTTCGAGAATGCGTCGAACATGAGACGGTACTGGCCGGCGGGCCCCAGTTTGACCGTGCGCGGCCCGATGCCCGTCGTGATGCGCAGCTCGGCCGGCACATCGTCGTACATATTGAATGGAATGAATATCGTGATGCTGCCTGCAGTGCCGACAATGTCCACCTGCTGGACCGGAAAGGCCTGCGTCGAAACAGTAAAGAGCGCCTGCGCATCGCCGAAATCGAGCATCCCCGAAGAGAGGACGTCGGTGCCGAACTCCGAATCGCGGCGGAGTATGGAAATAGCCCGCTCCGGCTCTCTGCTCATAATGAACCTCGTCGAAGAGCAGGCATAACAGCCGATGTCGTAGATTGCGCCGCCGCCCGTTTCGAGGATGTTTCGAATGTTGCGCGGATCTCGGTTGTTGAACGTAAACTGAGTGTGAATGAACAGCACTTTGCCGATTTCCCCCGACCGCACGACTTCTCTGGCGTGTACCCACTGCGGGTGGAAGCGGTACATGAAGGCCTCCATGACCTTCACGCCCTTGGATTCGGCATAGCGCACGGTCTCGACTGCCTGCGCTGCGTCCAACGCAAAAGGCTTTTCGCAGAGCACATGCTTGCCCGCGTCCGCCGCCTTTTTTACCCATTCGGCATGCAGATGGTTAGGAAGGGGGATGTAGACTGCGTCGATCTCGGGATCATCGAGAAGCGCCTCGTATGAGCCGTAGGACCGGGCAAGCCCGAATTCGCGAGCCGCCTCTTCCGCCTTTTCCGCGTCGCGGGACGCGATTGCGCACACCTGCGCCAGTTCGGAATCGACGAGCTGATGATGCACGCGCAACCTATAGTGATTCGAAACCGACAAAATTCCCCAGCGAACGAAATTCATAAGAACCTCCATTTTTCAAGATACCATGCTTTATTCCTTCCTACCAGCGTTCGGGGGGAGTAGGTGAGGCTCTTTGTGGGACAGATCGCTACACATTCGAGACACTTCGAGCAGGAAAAGCCGGTCGTGAAATTATGTCGTCCTTTCTTGAAGAAGCTGTAGGTGCCGGCCTCCAGCGTGGAGATATAGCAGACCTTGTCGCACGCGCCGCGCTGGCGTAGGCGCCGGCGTCACACTTCATCCTAAAGATTGACAGACATTTGAGATAGCCGGAGATTCAGACGATGAGAAAGCCGAGCTTGTAATACTGTTACAGCTGCCTGCATCTAGCATTGGCACTTATACTTATCATGAATTCAATGAAGAGCCCGATCGGCCATGCCCAGCGGCAGAACACCTTGCCGAAGATGATACCGAGCGTGCTTCCGACGAAACCCACAGCAGGTTGATTTTGAGTACTTCTATCGCCATATAGACCGCAATCGCGGCGACAATCTGGATGATTCTCCTGCGCTTCACTAAAAAAGCGTAGGAATGGTGAGCATTCTGGTGATTTATTTATAGAACGATTATAATATTGTAAAATTAATATATTCTAGTACCGGTAACATTGCTTAGTTGCGCTGATCATTCCCAGTATGGTATCTCGTCGATTGCAATCTGGCGTTGACAACTCGGAAGCCATATTGTATACTGTATCCAACATCCTGTATCCGCTATGGGCGGGATGCGCATCAACTAGGAGCTCTACGATGAACCAGGTTGCCAATACTACCATGAAAGCGCTCGTACTTACCTCTCCGGGAAAATTCGAGGTACGGGATGTGCCGATTCCCGAACCGAGCGCCGGCGAAGTGCTCTGCAGAATCAGGGCAGTGGCGATTTGCGGAAGCGATCCTGAGATCATACGGGGTGATATTGCGGGCATCTGGCCGCCGTATTATCCCTTTACACCGGGGCACGAATGGTCGGGCGAAG
>DIXD01000045.1 GCA_002435985.1 Spirochaetaceae bacterium UBA6089 | reverse complement strand
CTTTCCGAAAGGTGGAAGGCTGCGCCGAAAACCCTCTCTCTGAGAATCTTTACCTTCTGCTCGAGCTCAGCGACGTTTTCGTCTGCATGAGCAAGCGTCTCGAGCGTAGCACGGGCCTCCTCATACCTGTTGAACACATCGGAGAGTTGGGGGCCGTACTTGCGCTTGAGCTTCTGAAGCTCGGCAAGCCTCTGCTCGATGTGCTCGAGTCTTGCTGGATCAAAGCGAAGACTGGCCTGGTATTCGTGTATTGTTTCCGATATATCCTCCAGTTCATAATATGCTGCAGATAGCCGCTCAGACAGGGCTCCAAGCCGACTGTCGATAGCCCTCGCATTCTCGATGTCGACACGGATGCGTCGCAGTGCGTGGAGAACATCGGAGCCCTCACCGCCGCCCAACAAGGCGTTCGCCTCCGAAATCGCCCCAAAAAGCTTTTCATGCTGGGAAAGAATTTTTTCTTCGGCTTCGAGCAGTTCATCTTCATTCGGCTTGGGCTTTACGGCGGCAATTTCTTTCGTGACGAATTCGAGATAATCCGCTTCCCGAGAACGCTTGCTCTTCTGATCGAGAAGGTCTTGGTATTCCTGGAGCGCTTTTCGCCACTCGGCATATGCGCTCCCGTAGCTTTGAAGCTCTTGACCTAAGGCTGCGTACGCATCGAGCATATCGATATGGGTGGAAGGATCAATCAGACGCTGATGTTCATGCTGGCCATGAATATCGACCAAATATTGAGTGAATTCGACGAGTTCGGCCCTGGAAACCTGTCGGTCCTGGATCCATGCGAGGCTTCTGCCGTTCTGTTTCATGGTTCGGCGGAGAAGGATAGCCTCTTCGAGCGACCACTCGATCTCCCTTCCTCTGAGCCAATCCACAATCTCTTGAGTGTTGGAAACAGAAAAGACTCCGGAAACAGTGCATTCCGTTGCGCCTTCTCGAATAATAGAACTATCCGCTCTCGCCCCCAGCAAAAAACCGAGGGCATCGACGATCAACGATTTACCTGCACCCGTCTCGCCGGAAAACACCGTCATTCCGGTCGACAGCTCGAGGTCAATCTGTTCAATTATTGCAAAATTGCGCACTGAAAGCTGTTCAAGCATCATTATCTCCCGACCAGCCCAATTTTGTCCTCAGCGTAGAGAAAAAGGCGTTGCCCAGCGGCACGATCAATAATGCCTGCTTCATGTACTTTTCTATTCTAATCCTATCTGCCTTCTGTAGAGAAACCGTCTCATGGCCATCCACGATCAGCACCGCCCCTGTCTTTTTTGCATCATCAACAGCGATCTCTACGGGGAGGGTGCCTGGAATGACCAAAGGCCTCGATGCCAGCGTAAATGGGCAGATAGGATTGATGATGAGCGCACTGAGCTCGGGATACACAGCTGGTCCTCCTGCCGCAAGGTTATACGCAGTGGATCCCGTGGGTGTCGAAACGATAAGCCCATCGGCACGATAATACCCAAAGCACTCTTTGTTGACATAGAGACACATTTTAATCATACGGGCACTCCCCTCAGAGGCCACCACAACATCGTTTAATGCGATGCCCCTATAGAGAAGCTTCTTGCCCCGATAAGCATGAACGCTCAGCATAAGCCGTCTGGATGTCTCTACTGTTCCGCTCCGCCAGTTATCGAACGTAGCCGTCCATGTATCCATCTTATTGGCGGCCACAAAACCCAGCGTACCTAAATTTATCGGCAGAATGGGAATTCCAAGAGGACTTGCAAAACTTGCAGCGTAGAGAAGTGTACCATCGCCGCCAAGGGTGATCATCAGTTCATACCGAGAGAAATCAGGATATTCCGAAATCGGGCCATGAAACGCAAGAATATCCGCCTGCCACTGCCGATCGTTCAATTGAGCCTGCACAATCTTCGCTGCATGACCTGCATCGTCTTTGTTGAGGTTTACAAATATGAGGGCGGACTTGCTCTCGGACATACTCATCTCCTATGGCAGTGTTGCTATTATCTTGCCGATCTGGTCGACCTGCTGATTCGAAAGTTTATGATGCATGGGAAAGAGGATACACCTTAGGGCAATCGATCGCGCTGAAGGGAACATTGTTCCGGCATTTTCTTCTATCATTGCCGGACTCGAAGCGAAGGCGAGCTCAGCCTGCACCCCATGCTTTTTCGCGTACTCGATGATTTCTTTGGCGCTGGTCTCAGAAAAAACCGGAAATGCGTAACAAGACCACTGTGCATCCTCTTCAAGCTGCAAGCCGGCATGCTTAGAGCGTGTAAGATGTACCTGCAGTAGCTCGCGGATCGCCTTTCTGCGCTCCATCATCGAAGCATAGCCCTTGAGCTGCGACAGTCCAAGCACCGCATTGTAATCCGTCATCTTCAACTCCGAAGGCAGCATCTCATCGAGGGCGCGTAGTATCTGGGCATCTCTCTTACCCTTTGCGCAGAGCACTGCACCACCTCCTGTTGCTATGGGAGAGTCGGCCTCCAGCCCCCACACCGAAAAATACGCAAATGAAAGACTGGCCTTGGCAAGACTGGTGATTCCTAGCGTCTGAGAAATGTCCTCAATGACGGGGATAGCGATATGCTCTAGCAATGATGGAGGGGGAAGTTTTCCTAGGGCATCGAATAAGACGATCGCAGAAGGGCCGGCTTTTCGAATGTCATCAATAGAAGGATGAAAAGTCTTCTC
>DIXD01000092.1 GCA_002435985.1 Spirochaetaceae bacterium UBA6089 | reverse complement strand
CCGGGAGGCGCAGCCCACTATGGAAGCTGCCGGAACCGGACCCATGAGTAAAACCATGGATGCCATCCACCGCGAGGCGCAGCCCGCTGCGGCAGCCAGCAGCGCAAAGCCACAGCCCTGTATCGTATTCACCGGCGGCGGCACGGGGGGTCATATCTACCCGGGGCTGGCCGTCATCGAGGAGCTGCGGCATCAGGGGTTTCAGGGCAGAATCGCCTGGATCGGCTCGGAGAAGGAGCTCGATCGGAGCATCGTGGCCGAACAGGGCGTAGAATATTTTGCAATTCCCTCGGGGAAGTTCCGCCGTGAACTTTCGCTGCGCAACGTCACGGACCTGGGACGAATCGTCGCGGGCTACATGAGGGCGAAAGCCATCCTCAAAAGCCTTTGTCCCTCTCTTCTCTTTTCCAAGGGAGGCTACGTGAGCGTGCCGCCATGCAGGGCGGCCACATCGTTCGGTATTCCCGTCATCACGCACGAGTCGGACACCTCGCCCGGGCTTGCGACCCGCCTTAACAGCAAAAGAGCCTCGCTGATCTTAACGAGCTGGGAGGCAACCGCCGCCTATTTTCCCGAATCGATACGCGCGAAGATCGTCCGGGTAGGAAATCCTGTTCGCCCCTCCCTCTTCAGCGGTGATGCGGAACACGGCCTTACGATGCTCGGATTTGTGAAAGAGAAGCCCTTGCTCTTCGTGCTAGGAGGAAGCCAGGGCGCGAGAGAAGTTAACGACCTCGTCCTCGCCTCGCTGCCCCTCCTCTGTCCCTCGGTGCAGATCGTGCATCAGACGGGCAAGGCCAATTTCGACGAAGTGATGGCGAGTATTCCCGACGACAACAACATTAGAGCCTCATATCGGCCTCTCCCCTACATAGGCCTTGAGATCGCGGACATTTACGCCGCATCGACCATCGTGGCGGGGAGGGCTGGCGCAGGTACGGTGTGGGAGGCAGCCTCGCTCGGCAAACCGATGATCCTCATTCCACTGTCAGGTCCAGGGACTCGGGGCGATCAGGTGGAGAATGCGGCGCTCGCCGCTCAGGCAGGGGCCGCCACGGTGCTCGAGGGTGCCCAGATCTCCCCTCCTGCATTCGCCAATGCTGTAAAAAAATATCTGCAACGTGAGATATACGATTCCGCGGTCCGGGCCTGCTATTCTATTACGCACATCTCGGCCCAGACTGCCGAGGCACTGCTCGGCAACAGAAACCTCTCCGACAAGAAACAGATGCTTTCGGCCGAATTCATAGCCCGCCTGCTCTTGGCAAGGCTCGAGAAGCAGACAAAGGAAGAGACATGAGCACGATAGACTGGATTTTCAGCGCATTGGTGATCATTCTCGCAGCACGCTGCTTCGTGAGGGGTATTGTACACGAAGTTCTCTCTGTGGCATCGATTGCGGTGGGCATTCTTGCGGGACTTCTGTTCTCCAACACGGTCATCGCCGAGGTTTTGCCGAAATTAGGCGCACAATCGCTGCCGTATCAAGTCCAGTACATCATCGCATTTTTGCTTTGCTTCATCCTCGGCTTCGTTCTCATGAAGATAATCGAGCGCATGCTGCGCCAGGGGCTCGAAGCGAGCAGTCTCAACTTCTTCGACAGAATTCTTGGGCTCGTCCTTGGGATTGCAGAAGGATTCATCGTTGTTGGTCTATTCATCGTCATTTTGCAGATTCAGCCTCTGGTCGACATGAAGTCCATTCTCGAGAAATCGCTGTACGTACAATTGCTCGGACCAATCATCGCGCCGGCCATCGGTGGGTCACTCGCACCCATGCTCGACGGGGAGAAAATCCCAGACATCATCCAGAACTTTAAGGGTAACTAGTCGTGTTCGAAAATCTGCTCTTTCAAGACCGAGTCAAGGAGCAACTTTCCTCCATGCTTGCGGCAGGGAATGTGCCTCCTAGCCTTCTGTTTACCGGGCCGGAAGGATCGGGCAAACAGACCGCGGCATTGGAGTGCGCGCGCGTGCTCTCCTGTGAAAAAGAGGGTCTATGGACCTGTGAATGTGCACAGTGCAGCCTGCATAGAAGCCTCGCACACCCCGACCTTTTGCTCTTCGGGCCGAGGAGTTTTCCGCAGGAAACTTTGGTGACTGCGGAGTATTTTCTGCAAGCCCCAACCCCGACTTCGTACTATGCCTTCGTGCGCTCTGTAAGGAAACTTCTGAAGCGATTCGATCCGGTTCTGTGGGTGGGCGAAGAAACAAGGCTCTCGAAGGCTGTGCCATCGATCGAGTCGCTCGAGGAACAGCTTCAAGAAATTCAGTTTCTTCTTTCTTCCTCAAAGGCTCATCCGAAAGCTCGGTCATTGGAAATGGTTGTGAACCGCGTGGTCGAAACGACCGCCGGGCTCGAAGCGTTCGTTCCTGAGGGGGTTCCTGTCTTCATGGTGAGAAATATGGCGGCATGGGCAACCCTTGCCCCCGTGGGCAAACGCAAGACCGTCATCATTCAGAACGCCGATACCGCCAACGAGAGCACACGCAACGCTATGCTTAAGATGCTGGAAGAGCCACCGGACACGGTGCGATTCATACTCACTTCATCCAGACGCGCCGCAATGATCGCCACGATCCTCTCACGGTCTCGCCTTATCTGCTTCGAACCGAGAACTGCGACTCAGGCGCAACACATTGTCTCTCGGCTTTTCAAGAGCGAAGAAAAGGTCGAAAACCTCGCTGAATTCTTTCACAGAAAGAGTCCGTTCCCTCCGGACAAGGCAGAGAAAGAGGCGGCGCTCTTTGTCGGTGCCCTGTTAGGCCGCGCTATGGAGAAGGATGCCGCCATGAGCGGAGACAGAGCGTCAAATCTCGCCCGACAGGCACGCGACGCGCGGGTCTCGGCCCTCGAAGTGATGCGCGACGTCGCGGAACAGACGGGGAATTTCGGCGCAAAGAACGCACAATATGTGGACTCTTTTTTTATCTTTCTAAGGGCTGTTGCTCGGCAGCTTGCGTCGATCGCCGGCGACGCCACATCGAGTGCTATGCTCATCGTGCAGGTGGATCGCCTCTCTTCGAAATTGAGATCTCTAGGAGTCCAATACCGTGTATTCAATCGCTCACCAGAACTTTTACTCGAAGCCTTTGCGGATATATTTGGAGAAATGACATGAAAGCACTCTATGAGAATGCACTGAAACGGATCGACCGTATCCCGCCCGACGGGCTCAAGCAGATGATCAAAAACCTCTCCGCCGAAAATTCCATCTATGAGGCAGCGCTGAACTCGACGCTCGACGGGATCATCGTGTGTGACCTGGAGCATAAGCCACTATTCATCAACCGTTCGGCAGAGAAAATATTCCGATTTGTGTCGTGGTCGCAAGACCTTCCACTATGGGAACAGTTGAACGATGACAATCTGGCCGACTTTTTTCGGAAAGTGTTGACCGCCGACGAAAATGTCCTAAACCGGGAAATATTCCTCAACAGGCCCGGCGGAACACGGGTTATAAGGATAAATATATCGGCGCTTCTTTCTGACGGCAAAATCTCGGGGAACCTCATTCATCTAGAAGACATCACCGATAGACGGCGACGCGAAGCGCAGCTAAGGCGGGCAGAGAGCCTCGCTGCCCTCACGACCCTCGCTGCAGGCGTGGCGCACGAGATAAAGAATCCTCTGGCATCGATTCGTATCCAACTCGGCATCATCCGTCGCATTCTCGAAAAAAACTACACAAAAAAAACTACATCGATTTTTCACAACATCTCTCTGGTAGAACAGGAAATAGACCGACTCAACTCGATCGTGGTCGATTTTCTGTTCGCGGTTCGACCCATGGACATCACCCTCATCCTCGACCGAGCCGAAGAGGTTGTCGCCGAAGTCGTGGAGCTCATGCGCTACGAGGCGGAGAACCAGCACATCCGTATCGTTACCAAGATCGAGCCGGACTTGCCCGACGTGATGATCGACCGCAAGAACCTGAAGCAGGCCCTGCTCAATATCATGAAAAATGCCATTGGCGCGATGCCTGAAGGCGGGGTTCTGACCATCTCTGTCGAGGAGAAAAACGACGAACTTCAGATCGCCGTCTCCGATACGGGGATAGGTATTCCCGAAGAACTCATGGCGAAAATCTTCGAACCTTACTTCACCACCAAAGAGAGCGGATCGGGACTCGGCCTCACCATCACATTCAAGATCGTAAAAGAACACAACGGAGAAATCACAGTGGAATCGATCCCTGGAAAGGGCTCAACCTTCACCATTCACCTTCCGCTGCCTCAACCGGAACAAAAATCCCTGCCTCCCTGGGAAGAGGGGATAAGGGTGGATGGTTCTTCACGTATGGAGGAATAAATGCGGGCAACACTGCTTGTGGTGGACGATGAGATCAATATTCGCGAAGGCCTTGCCCAGCTCTTTTCGATGGAGGGTTACGAGGTCAAGACCGCCAAAGATGGTATTGAAGGCAAGACCATCGTGGACAGGGACGACATCGACGTCGTTATTACCGATTACAAGATGGGAAGGATGAGCGGCCTCGATCTTCTGCAGTACATCGTGTCCACGCATCCCGGCATTCCTGTTATCATTCTCACTGCGCACGGAAGTGTCGACAAGGCAGTGGAAGCGATGCGGCAAGGGGCCTTTGACTTTATCGCAAAACCACCCAACACCGACCATCTCGTCAACCTCGTGAAACGGGCGCTGGAAACGCGCGAGCTTTATCGAACCAATATCGAACTCAAGGCCGAGGTCGAAAGCCAGCATGCCAGGAGCTATATCATCGGCCACTCCCCTTCGATCAAACGCATCTTCGACCTTATCCGAAAAGTGGCTCCCACCAAGGCCAGCGTCCTCATTACAGGCGAATCCGGTGTCGGCAAGGAACTGGTGGCCGATGCGATCCATAATCTTTCTCCGAGAAAGGAGATGCCCTTCATCAAGGTACACTGTGCGGCCTTAGCCGAGAGCCTGCTGGAGAGCGAGCTCTTTGGACACGAAAAGGGCGCTTTTACAGGGGCAACGGCGCGCAAGAGAGGAAGGTTCGAAATGGCCGATGGAGGGACACTCTTCCTCGATGAAATCGGCGAGATTAACCAGAATGTACAGATCAAAATTCTCCGCGTGCTGCAGGATCACAAATTCGAGCGTGTGGGCGGAGAAGAGACACTCGAAGTGGATGTGCGACTTATCGCCGCGACCAACCGTGATCTCAAAAAGGAGATTGCCGAAGGGCGTTTCAGGGAAGATCTCTACTACCGTTTGAATGTCGTCAACATTCATGTGCCCCCCTTGCGCGAGCGGCGCGAGGATATTCCGCTTCTGGCCATGGCCTTCCTAAAGGAATTTGCGGAAGAAAACGGCAAGCAGATCGAGGGGTTCGATCCAAAGGCGAGGCAGGCGCTCTACACCTATGATTGGCCCGGCAATGTGCGCGAACTTAGAAACTGCATCGAGAGCGCCGTCGTCATGGCCTCGGGGAAATTAATTACGTTGGATGATCTGCCGCCAGGACCTCGATCGAGCGCCGAGATGCGCGTCATCAGCATCCCGGCCTTCTCGTCGATGGAGGATGCGGAGCGCATTCTCATCGCCGAAACACTCGCGCTCGTCGGAGGTAACAAATCCAAGGCCGCAGAAATACTCAAAATCGGCAGAAAAACACTTTACCAGAAAATCGAGCAGTATGGGATTGTTATGCCGGACCTTGCTACCACAGGCGAAGGTGAAAAAACCGAAACATCCCAGGGCTCCTGAAGGCTATACAATTCCTCGCCTATGGTTCGAGAGCTTTGCGCGGAGACGCAAGATGGCCTTGGTGTGGAGCTGGCTGACGCGAGACTCCGTCACCTCGAGGATCTTTCCGATGTCCCTGAGCGTCAAGTTCTCGTAATAATACAGGACGAGCACTTTCTTTTCCTTGTCAGGGAGCTCTTGCAAGGCTTCTATGGTGACCCGGCGGATCTCCTCGCGCTCCAGAAGCGTATCGGGATTTTCCGTGCGGAGCGACTCCAGCGTGTCGCCGATGGTTCCCCCCTCGGAACCCGAGCCCAATGGCCAAATCTCCTGCAGAGAGAGCATCGATGAAGAGGCCACCTTGGCCATGATCTTGCCGAGCTCCCTGCGGTCGATTCCCATCTCCGCGGCGATCTCGTCATCGGTCGCAGGCCTGCCGAGCTGACTCTCCAGCTTGGCGATGGCCCTCTCTATCTGTTTGGTCTTGCGCCGGATGGAGCGCGGCACCCAGTCGAGTTCGCGCAGGTGGTCGTAGATCGCCCCCCTAATGCGCGTGACGGCGTAGGTCTTGAATTTGACGTGTTTTTGGGGATCGAACTTCTCGATCGCATCGAGAAGGCCGAAGTTGCCATATCCGACTAGATCACGGTATTCCACCATAGAAGGCAGGGTGACCGATACTTTCCCCGCCACATACTTCACGAGCGGCGCGTAGCGCGTGATGAGCTCATCGCGGATATGGATATCTGCAGTGCAATGGTAGAGCTCCCACAATCGATTTTCTTCTAATGATGCATAATCCATGATCCGTCCTTTCATCCCCTTCCCCTAGAGGATGTATTTGCTCAAATCCTGTTGCTGCACATAATCTTTGAACTGTTCATCCACATACGCCTTGTCGATGGTGACCTTTGTATGTGCATAGTTGTCGGCATCGAACGAGACATCTTCGAGAAGCCGTTCCATGACGGTCTGAAGGCGACGGGCTCCAATATTTTCGCTTTGCCGATTGGCGGCTTCGGCGATCTCAGCGATTCTTGCAATAGCGTCTTTGGTAAACTCGAGTTCGACATCTTCGGTACCGAGAAGTTGAATGTACTGAGTGACGAGTGCATTCTTCGGCTCGGTGAGAATACGCACGAAATCGTCGCCGCTTAGCGGATCGAGTTCGACGCGGATGGGGAAACGACCCTGGAGTTCTGGGATAAGGTCCTGGGGCTTCGATACGTTGAAAGCGCCAGCGCCGATAAAGAGTACGTGGGTGGTGTCGATGGGACCCCACTTGGTATTGACGGTCGTCCCTTCCACAATCGGCAAAAGGTCGCGCTGGACACCTTCCCTCGAGACATCGATGCCGGAAGAGCCTCTCGCTTCACGGTTCGCAATCTTATCCATCTCGTCGATAAAAATGATCCCCGACTCCTGGGCACGGCGGCGGGCTTCTTGGACAATTTTTTCCTGATCCACGAGTCGTTCGCGCTCCTCCGCCTCCAAAAGAGGCAGTGCTTCCGCTACGGTGACCGTCCTCTTCTTTTTTTTGCCGCCTAGAATGTTCTGCAGGCCTCCGAGAGCGATGTTCATCTCCTCGAACTGTGAGCCGGCGAAGAGCTCGATCTGCGGCCCTTGGGCGGGCACAGAGATCTCTATCTCACGAGAGTCGAGTTTACCTTCTCTCAGCAGCGTGCGAAATTTTTCCTTTGTCTCTGAGCTCGAGTGGGGTACGATGACGGTCGCCTGCGATTCGCCGACAGGTTCGTCGGCACTCGCGATGCCCGGCAAAAGGAGGTCCAGAAGCCTGTCCTCCGCTCGATTCTTCGCCTCCTCCCTGACCTGAGTCTCCATCTCCTCCTTGACCATGGCGACGGCTGAGGCCATGAGGTCGCGCACCATCGATTCGACATCGCGGCCTACGTATCCGACTTCGGTATACTTCGTAGCCTCGATTTTTATAAAGGGAGCTCCACAGAGTTTTGCCAGCCTGCGGGCAATTTCGGTTTTTCCTACACCGGTCGGACCGATCATCAGGATATTCTTGGGAGCGATCTCTTCACGGACATCCTGAGGAAGGCGCTGCCGCCGGATGCGGTTGCGCAGAGCGATGGCGACAGCCTT
The DNA here is from genome assembly GCA_002435985.1 of Spirochaetaceae bacterium UBA6089. Classification (GTDB taxonomy): domain Bacteria; phylum Spirochaetota; class Spirochaetia; order Treponematales; family Rectinemataceae; genus Rectinema. The sequence goes on along the minus strand of DIXD01000092.1, from coordinate 11,694 downwards.
CTTCGCCTTCTTCTGACCGACAATGTAGCGGTCGAGCTCTTCAACGATCCTGTGCGGTGTGAGTACGTCGTTGTCTATCATCATATTTCCTCCACGACAATGCGGTCGTTGGTAAAAATGCAGATGCCCGAGGCGATCTCGAGGCTCTTCTGTGCAATCTCGCGCGCAGAAAAATACCCCGGCAGCTTCGTGACGTCTGCTGCGCCCTGCGAGCGACCGGCTTCTTCTACCTTCCGGGAGGCGTCGAGATACGCGATAGCAGCAGCGTAGGCGTAGGTGCCTCCCGAACCGATCGCAATCGCATCCTCGCTTGGCTCGACGACATCCCCCGTACCCGAGAGCAAAAACATCTTCGTCTGATCCGCCACAAGGAGCATTGCCTCGAGCTTGCGCAGGATGCGGTCGGTACGCCAGTCCTTGGCCAGCTCGACCGATGCCCTCGTCAGATCTCCTCCATACTCCTGCACCTTCGCCTCAAAGTGCTCGAAAAGCGTGAACGCGTCCGCAGTAGCCCCCGCAAACCCGCAGAGCACTTTCCCGTTGTAAATCGTCCTTATTTTGCGAGCATTGCTCTTGAGTACCGTATTGTTCATCGTCACTTGTCCGTCACCGGCCATTGCAACATGGCCATCCTTTTTCACCGCTAGTATCGTCGTTGCATGCAGTTCCATATGTGCTTCACTCCCCTTTATTTATTCTTCGAACCGTGTGGATGCGCCTGTTCGTAGACGCGGCGCAGCCGCTCCATATCGACATGGGCATACATCTGGGTGGTCGATATGCTTGAATGCCCAAGCATCTCCTGAACGACGCGCATATCCGCGCCTGCGGCCACGAGGTGCGTCGCAAAGCTGTGTCTGAACGTGTGCGGCGTCAGGTGTTTTTGTATACCCGCATGAAGACGTCGCTTCTCCACAATCTTCTCTGCGCCGCGTGTTGTGAGAGGTTTTCCCTTCGCATTGACGAAAACCCTGTCGTGTTCCTCGACACCGAGCCTCTTCATTAACGCGGTCCTATAGGGCAGATATCGCCGTATGGCCTTCTGGGCGGATTCGCAGAGGAACACGAGGCGCTCTTTCGCTCCCTTCCCTTTCACCCGGACCGAATCGACGCCAGCAGAGAGGCGGGAAAACTGCATACCGCAGAGTTCGGAGATGCGGCATCCTGTGGAATACATCGTCTCAAGAAGAGCCCTGTCCCGCAGATCGCAAAAGCCGTCGCCGACGATGCTATCCAGGAACTGCCCAGTTTCGTCCTCGAAGAGAAAGGATGGCAGAGACCTGTTCGTAGGTATGTTTTCGATTTCGCGCGCAGGGTCCTTCGCCTCCGAATGGAATTTTAAACGGTAACGATAGAACCCTCGCACCGCCGAGAGACAGCGGTTTACGGAGGCAGGCGCGCGCTTCTCCATCACTTGGCTGCCTGCAAACGCACGGATATCGCTCGCACCGGCTTCATCGAGGTCTATCCCCTCGAGGAAGACCTCGTAGCGCGCAAGATCACGCCTGTATACCTCGACGGTTTTAGGCGAGAGCCCCCGTACCGCAGCGAGATAGTCGAGGTAATCGATGAGCCGTGCATCCATGCTTTATTCGCCTCCCTTCTCTTCTTTGCTCTCGTCGCTGGAATGCAGGTAGTCGCACTGAGGGTTGATACAGGCTTTATAGCTGCCCCTTTTCTTGTCGTATTTTTCGACGAGAAACCAGCCACAGCGGGGGCATGCGGCAGTCGTCGGCTTGTAGAGCGTCATGAAATCGCACGTGGGGTAATTGGAACATCCATAGAATTTTTTGCGTTTCCCCCTCGTGGAAACACGCGGGACAATGTCGCCCCCGCATTTCGGACACTTCGCGAGCGGCACTGACTTCGTGAACGTACACTCAGGAAAGCCCGAACAAGAAAGAAAATAGCCAAATCTCCCCAGCTTTTTGACCAATGGGCGTCCACACTTGGGACATAGCTCGTCGGTTTTTTCGTCGAGCGCTCCATGCATATCCTCGAGCGCGTGCATGACATCATCCACTTTTCCCTTAAAGGGAAAATAGAATTTTTTCAGTTCATCGACCCAGTCGACGGTCTGCTCCTCTACTCTGTCCAGCATCGATTCCATGCTTGCAGTGAATTTTGTGTTGATCACTTCAGGAAAATTCTGGGACAGAATATCGCTTATTATTTTGCCCAGCGCCGTAGGCACGAGTTGACGTTTATCTCTTTGCACATAAAAGCGCTCGATGAGTGTCTCGATCGTGGGTGCGTAGGTGGATGGCCGCCCGATGCCCAATTCCTCGAGGGCGCGCACAATTGAGGCGTCGGTATAACGCGAAGGACCCTGAGTGAAATGCTGAAGGCCTTCGATTTTATCGACATGGAGGCTCTCGCCTTTCTCGAAGGGAAGCTGGTGGCTCGTACGCTCTTCTTTGGATGCGGCAAGGCGAATGACTTTATAGAAGCCCTCTTCCAAAAAACTCGAGGCGGAACTGCGAAAGAGGCCCTCGCCGATCCGGATGTCCGCAGTGGCCGTTCGGATCACCGCCGGCTTCATCTGGGAGGCGACGAACCGTTCCCAGATGAGGGAATACAGTTTCAGATGGTCGCCCTTCAGATAGCGTGCTGCCTCGTCGGGCGTGATGTCGATCCGCGTAGGCCTTATGCCTTCGTGCGCATCCTGCGCCGCATTGCTGACGGAATAGCGGATTGGCGTCTCGGGTGTCTGGGAAGGGAAATACTTCGTAAGCCAATCGTGCGCATCGCGAAGTGCGGACTCGGATATGCGCGTCGAGTCGGTTCGCATATAGGTTATGAGACCAAGCCTCTGGTGCCCTAGATCGACGCCCTCATAGAGCTGTTGGGCAATCTTCATTGTCTTTGTGCTCGTAAAACCGAGACGGTTCGCTGCGGTCTGCTGCAGTTTCGAAGTCGTAAAAGGAGGTTTGGGCTTGACGGTGCGGTCTGCAAACTGAATATCGCTTACCTTGGCAGGCTTCCCGGACAGGATCTCAATGATATCCCGTGCCTGCGCCTCTTCCTTGATGACTGGTTTTTCACCTTCAAGGAGAACAAGCTCGGCACGGACTGCATGCTGGTGAGCGCGCAGGTGCGCTTCGATCGTCCAGTACTCTTCCGGAATAAACGATTCGACTTCCCTTTCTCTTTCACAGATGAGCCTGAGCGCCACGGACTGGACGCGTCCTGCGGACAGCCCTGATTTCACCTTTTTCCAGAGGAGAGGGGAAAGAGTGTAACCAACAAGACGATCGATGACGCGCCTCGCCTTCTGCGCCTCGACGAGGCCCATATTGATATCCCTCGGGTGGTTCATCGCCTCCTGTACCGCAGGCTTTGTGATTTCATTGAAGGTCACCCGATGTATGGGCGTCTGCCGTACCTTTTCTTTGAGGTACCTGCCTATTTGGTACGCGATCGCCTCTCCCTCGCGGTCGGGATCTGCCGCGAGCACAATGGCGCTAGAGCGTTTTGCCTCTTCGGTGAGCTCTTTGAGTTTCTCGGCCTTGCCGCGCACCGTGATATACTCAGGCTCGAAGTCGTGCTCGATATTGACAGCCATGCGCGATTTGGGCAGGTCGATCACCTGACCGTTCGAAGCGAGCACCCTGAAATGAGTGCCGAGATACTTCTCTATTGTCCGAGCCTTGGCAGGCGACTCGACGATGATGAGGGTCTTGGGTTTGGAAACGCCACCCGCCGGAGACGTATCCGAGGCGTTTTTCTCTCTTTTCTTCGTTGTGGCCATTCAACACTCCTTCGGTTGCGGCTGGCGTACCGCTTGTGTGTCAATATCCCAATCCCATGCACCCGCCCCTTGCAACAATGCGGCGATCTGGTCGCCGCTGTGCACGGCACATGCGCCTTCCTTTGCAAGGGCATCCGCACCCGCGTTCCGGGAAGAGCCGAGGCATGCTGCAGCAACGGCGACATCCCGCCCCTCGCTGAGTGCAAATTCTGCAGTGATGAGGGCCCCCGACTTCTCGGGCGCTTCCACGACCAGCGTGAGCCTGGAGAGGCCCGCGAGGATGCGATTCCGTTCGGGAAAACGGTATCGATCGAGGCTCACGCCAGGAGGATATTCGGTCATCAGGCAGCCGCCCGAGTCGAGTATCGCGGCGGCAAGGGGCGAATTCGATGGCGGATACACCCGGTCCACCCCACAAGGAAGCACGGCAATCGTAGGAGCAACGCCGCTCTGTAGAGCGCCGCGGTGCGCCCCCGCGTCGATCCCCCGTGCCAGCCCCGACACCACGCTGAAGCCCATATCCGCGGTGTCCTTCGCAAGATGCACCGCGGCGCCAAGCCCGCGCCAGCTTGGCATCCTTGTACCCACCACGGTCACCTTCGGCCACCGGAGGGCGCGGAAATTCCCTCGCACGAAGAGGCCGAAGGGTGCCCGGTGGATTTCTCGCAAAAGCGGAGGGTATTCCTTGTCGGTAACGGCGATGAATGTCGCGCAGAGTTTCACCAAGATTTCTGCGTCCTGTTCGGCATGTCCCCACACGCGGGCCATGTCCGGCAATTGGGCGTGTATTGAACGGTACAAAAAGCTTTCGATTTCGGCAAGGCCTAAAGAGAGAAAATGCTCCTTATCTCGAATCTGTTCCAGCAATAGGATCTGTTCTTGCCAGCTCAAGAAATGCAACCTGTGCATAGCCAGCTTGAGGGGCAAAGGAAAAGCGTCGAGCGACGGCAAAGCAGCGGAAATCCGGTCGAGCTCTGCCTGCATGAGGGTTGGGCGGGCACGGTACGACATTCTGTGTACCATTTTCGAGTATCCTCCACAAGAATTGACGCGCCGTAGGACGCTTGCCGCTTTCATATTCGCTATTTCCTCGGAAAATATTCTTTGTGATACATACCCAACGAAGCCTCATCGACGTGCGTGTATATCTGTGTCGTCGCGATGTCGGCATGGCCCAGCAACTCCTGGACAGTCCGCAGGTCCGCGCCGCCCGCAAGCAGGTGCGTGGCGAAGCTATGCCTAAAGGTGTGGACCTTCGCCTTCACTCCCGATTTTGCGCGTATTTGGCTGAAACGTTTCCAGATACCCTTACGCGTGATCCCCCTCCCCTCTTGATTCAGAAACACAAAATCGGACTTACCGTGCTTCTCGAGGAGAGGGCGAGCCTCCGTCAGGTAGCGCACCATCCACGACAGCGCCTCTTCCCCAAAGGGTACGAGACGCTCTTTTCTGCGCTTGCCAAACACTCTCAGCAGTTTCTCCTCGAGATAGAGCTGCTGGAAGGTGAGCCCCGCTGCTTCGGAAATTCTTAAGCCACAGGAATAGATGAGCTCGAAGAGTGCTCTGTCCCTGAGGCCATTGGGTGTGCTGATGTCGATAGAGTCGAGGACATGCTCTATCGATTCGGAGTCGAGCACATCGGGGATATTTCGATCCTGCCTAGGGGTGCGGATCTGGATCGAGGGATCGTCGGACCTCAGCTTTTCGCTGAGACAGAAGCGATAGAACGAGTGCAGACTCGCGACGATACGCGCCATCGTCGTCCGCTGTAAGCCCGCTTGAGCGCGCGCGACGAGGTAGGCAAGGAGGTCTTCTCCCACAGCATCGAGCGGCGTCTTTCCTTGAGGAGCAAGGAAGCTCTCAAGCATCTCCAGCTCGCGGATGTAGACGTCGGCCGTCAACACCGAACGCCTTCTGTTCGAGAGGAGATAGGCCTGGAAACGCCGTACGAGGATGCTCACCGTCTTCCCCCGAAATCCTCGGGCATGAGCCGTTTGTTGCGCAGCGCCGTCGGGATATCGAATTCGTCGCCGTCGACCTGGGTGTCGAAGCTTATTTTGCCCAAATTACCTTTGGGAGCTGGTCGATCTTTGTTCTCTGTAGGCCTATCGTGTTCCTGCGCAGGCTTGTCTTCACGGAAGGGCCACTCATTGGGGCCTAAAAATTCGCTGGGACGGCTCGATCCAAGCGGCATATTCATACCTGTCCTGGAGGATGTCTTGTCCCCGAGTTTTTGGCGAGCAGCGCCAAAGCCCGTTGCGATGACCGTCACGCGAACCTCGTCCTTCAGTGCACTGTCGGTGACCACACCCGCAATGATGTGTGCATCTTCTGCAGCCTTTGAGGTGATGAGGTCGATGATGTCCTGATATTCGACAAGCGAAAAGTCTTCCCCACAGGTGACGTTGACGAGGATGTTGCGTGCCCCTTCGATCCGCGCATCGTCGAGCAGAGGATTATTGATGGCCTTTTCGGCGGCGTCCTGGGCACGATTGTCGCCGCTGCCGACACCTATGCCCATGATCGCATCGCCCTGGCCCTCCATCACTGTGCGGACATCGGCGAAGTCGATGTTGATATCGCCGGCGAGGGTGATGAGGTCGGAGATTCCCTGTACGCCCTGTCTGAGCACCTCGTCCGCGATGCGGAAGGCCTCTTTGAGCGGTGTCTTCTTGTCCACGACCTTGAGAAGGTTCTGGTTCGGTATCACAATGACGGTGTCGGCCGCCTGCTTCAATTTTCCGAAACCTTCTTCCGCGATACGATTGACAACCCTGCCCTCAAAGGCAAAGGGTTTGGTCACAACGGCGACGGTCAGGGCACCGAGGTCCCGGGCGGTTTGCGCGATGATGGGTGCAGACCCTGTCCCCGTGCCGCCTCCAAGGCCAGCGGTGACAAACACCATATCCGCCCCATGCAGCGCTTGCTCGATTTTATCCCGATCCTCGACGGCAGCCTTTTCCCCAATCTCGGGTTTGCCTCCGGCACCAAGCCCTTTGGTGATCTTCGAACCGATTCCCAGTCTGATTTCGGCCTTGGAGCGCCCCAAGTCCTGCAGATCGGTGTTCACCGCTATGAACTGCACATTTTTGAGTCCCGCCATAATCATACGGTTGATGGCGTTCGAGCCTCCACCTCCCGTGCCTATCACTTTGATCACTGTGGGGCTACCTATTCCATTGTCATCTACAAGTTCGATCGCCATAGTCATCCTCCTCGGTCAATATCAAAAAAATCTTTCCTTTATCCATCGGATGAGCGAAAAGCCACCCTGTCTGCTTTTTCGAGCTTTCTTCCTTCCTCCGCTCGGCTCGGTGCTGGCTCCTGTTCTTTCCGCTTCCAGAAGCGCTACACCCACCACGGCAGAGAAGGCTGGAGAGCGGTATTCAGCGTCCAAACCGCTCACTACAGATGGAGCACCAATTCTGACAGGCACACCGAAGACCGAACGCGCACACTCGTCGATGTGCGGCAAGAGCGCTGATCCGCCTGTGAGTATGACCCCCGCCTTGATGAGATCCTTTAGTCCATTCTTGATGATTTGTTCATTGACCATCTCGAAAATTTCTTCCACGCGCGGCTGCACGATGGAGACGAGTTTTCTACGCTCGAGCTCGACCGGCTCTCGCGCTCCAAAGCCCGGCACGATGACTGTCTCGTCCGGATCAATGGCGTCGGACCACGCCGCCCCAGACTCCTTTTTGAGACGCTCTGCCGCATCGATGGGGATGCTGAGCATGATCGAGATGTCACCGGTGATCTGGCTTCCGCCTGCAGGTACCGCAGAAGTGAAGACCGGCTCGCTCTCCGAAAAGATCATGAAGTCGGTCGTACCTCCTCCGATATCGATCAGAAGACAACCCAGGTCGCGCTCATCCTCCGTGAGAACCGTGCGCGCGCAGCCCAGAATGCCAAGATAGCTCTGCTCCATCCGATATCCTGCCCTTGTGACGCACTTGAACATATTTTGTACTGTCGACACTGAACCGGTGATGATGTGCACCCCACACTCGAGGCGCACACCAGTCATGTGCAGCGGGTTGCGGATTCCTTTTTGGTCGTCGACGGTGTAGGAGCGCGGAATTACGTGCAAAATCTCTCGATCCATGGAAATCGAGACAGCGCGGGCGGCTTCGTGGACCCTTGCGATGTCCTCCTGAGTGATCTCCCTTCCGCGGCCGGTCACCGCAATCTGCCCATTGGTATTGAAACTTTCGATATTCGCGCCGGAAAGCGCGAGCGATACTGCTCGGATGTCCAGTCCCGACATGAGTTCGGCAGCATCGAGCGCCGAGGTAATACTGTTCAACGTCCCCTCGATGTTGAGGACGACGCCCCTGCGCAGCCCGTTTGAAGGCGCTGTGCCGATGCCGATGATTTCAAATTCGCCATGCTCGTTGAAGCCTCCGACGACCGCCTTGGTGACGGAGGTTCCTATATCGAGGGCGACAATACTTGTTTCAGCCAGAGACGGCCTCCTTTGCTTGATATACCACAGTGTCTGCGTGAAAATCGATTTCGCCTGGCTGGTCTCCCAAGCCTCGCGAACGGAGTATGTCGAGCACGACCAACGCATTGCGGAGTGTGTCGGCGTCAAATTTGAGCGGCAGCCGCACTGCAGTCTTCATATGCACGGGATAGAGCAAAAGTTCGATGCTGCTCCCCGAGATCCTTTCGACGCGCATCTCTGAAAAAGCCCTGAGAAGCTCCGGCGACTCTTGCTTGATCGCGGCGAGTTCCGCGAACAGAGGCAGAATCAGATCCGGCATGCGCAGACCAGGGCTGAACTGTTCGAATTGAATGCCCGAAATCACCGGCAATTCCGGGTTTCTGGAGTCTTCGGCATCTATCGATGCAAAGGCAATACCTTCTCCATCCACAAGGACCAATTGAGTGCCCTGCTCAGAATTGATGATGATCGAAGCGACTGCAGACCGTTCCTGTATCTCGATTGCAAGCGTAGAAGGCAGCACCCTGTACATCCGCGCGCGCGCGATTCTCGGGTTCTTTCCGATGATCCGTTCTAGGTCATGCAGATTCAGCGAGAACAGGTCCTTGTTGCCGATATCTCCAAGCATAGTAAGTATTGCGTTCTCCGATAAGGTCTCAAGCCCACTGATTCGGATGGTCTCGATTTGGGTGACGCGAGGCAAGGTTACCGCTAGGCCTGCTGCAGCGAGGCACAAGACTGTGAGCACAAGCAAAAGACGTACTCCTGTGTGTTTTTTCTGCCGGACTGCGGGCTTAACCGTCTCACTCAACTTTTCTGCCGAGGCTGAGAGCGGCGCAATGGTCGCGGGGCCAATTCGCTCGGCAAGAGAGTCCGGATGGATGGAGCTCGCCTTCCGCTGTTCTGGTTTGAATTTGGTCCCATGTCCCCTCTGCTGCGCTGGTGTGGCGGCACCGATTCCTGGCACCGAGGTTTCCCTTCGCGTCGTGGCGCGTAAAATATCGACCGAGTAACTATCGGAGACAGAGAGGAGCGATCGCGCTTTTTTTGAAGCGATGTGTTTTTTTTCATTGACATCAAGCATATGCCGTTCCTTCCTTCTCAAATCCGGAGCCCCGTGTGAGGTTAATCAGAATGCCACACGAAATCGCACTCATGAGGGCCGCAGAGCCACCGGCCGAAAAAAACGGCAGGGCCAGGCCGGTCGTGGGCATAATACCCGTCACTACTGCCAAATTGAGCAGTATCTGCAACGACAACAGCGTAATGAGGCCAAACCCTGCAAGCTTAGAAAAGTAATCCGCCCCCGAAAGCCGCTTTCCCGCCCTGATCAGAATAAAGGCCCACAGCGCCATGACGACGACGACACCGACCAGTCCGACTTCCTCAACAAAGGCTGCAAATATAAAATCCGACTGAACTTCGGGTATCGAGCTGATCTTAAGGCTCCCAAGGCCTATACCCTTGCCCCAGATTCCGCCGGAACGAATTGCCCTCAGCGCGCTGTACATTTGGTAATTCACCGTATGCGCGTGCTGATCGGGCATCAAGAAGCCCACCAGGCGCTGCACACGGTACTGCGAAGAGAAGATCATAAGAACACCGTAGAGAATCGAAAACAGGCTTAGGCTACCGATGAACACAAGCGGTGTCCCCGCAAGAAAAAGCACGGCGAGCCCAATGACAAGCACCATGATCGAGGTTGAAAAATCCTGCTGAAGAAAAATCAAAATTGCCGATACCGCGACCATGAGAATCGCAGGCAGGGTCGCCATGCCGGATTCCACTACACGTTCCTTGCGCTTTTCGAGGAAGGATGCGAGGTAGAGGACCATAATGGGTTTCCATAACTCAGATGGCTGCAGCGTGAGCGATCCGATTCCAATCCAGCGACGCCCACCGTTGATCATAACTCCCAGAGGGGTGGCAATCGGCAGCGCCAATCCGATCATCCCGACAACGACGGCGACAGGCAGCAGAGAACGGATCAACCTCAAAGGTACGACTGCCACAATGCCCATACAGGCAAGCGACAGGGCATACAGAATCGCCTGTTTGCTGATTACCGAGAATATGCCGCCATTTCTGATTGCGAAGCCTATTGAACCTGACCAAAGAGTGGACAGCCCGATCAGCGATACGACAAGAATGGCACAGATCATCTGCCAATCCGTCTGGCGCGAATCGAGAGTATAACCCGCAGATCCGCTCTCTTTCTTCATACTACAATCCTCATTGGATCTTCAGCGTCGATAGAGCGATCAAGGCAAATATGCCACCAAGTATCCAAAACCTCACGACGACTTTTGATTCTTTCTCGCCTTTCAGCTCGAAATGATGGTGCAGGGGCGCCATTCTGAAAAGGCGCTTTCCCTTGGTGAGTTTGAAATAGAGAACCTGCAGCATGACGGAGCCGAGCTCTATCACGAATACGCCCCCGATGACCAGAAGCAGTATCTCTTTCTTGACCATGAGGGAGAGCACGCCGAGCACACCCCCGAGCGAAAGCGAGCCTACATCGCCCATAAACACTTCGGCAGGATGCGCATTGAACCATAGGAAGCCCACACAGGCTCCGAGGAGGGCAAAGTTGAACACGGTGAGTTCGCTCGCCTGTTTGATATAGGGAACCCCAAGGTACTCGGACCAGTCTGCACGTCCTGTCACGTAGGTCAGCACTGCAAAGGCCAGAACAGCAAAAATCACAAGCCCGACGGCTAACCCATCCAGACCGTCGGTGATATTCACCGCATTCGACCAGGCCGTGACATAGATCATCGCGATAGGAAGCCAAAACACCCCTAGATCGATCACGTGCGTCTTAAGGAACGGGACATAGAGTTTTGTAACGGTATCGCCCGTCGTCCGATAGATGGCATAGACCGCCACGCCGGAGACGATGAACTGCAGGATGAGTTTTTGAACTGGGGAGAGGCCATCCGAGCTGTGTTTGCGAATCTTGAGCAGGTCATCGGCCGCGCCGATTAGACCGAAGCCGAGCAGTGACAAAAGCGCAATCCAGCAATAAACGCTCGTTATATCGATCCAAAGCACCACCGATACGATCACGGAGAGAATAATCAGTATGCCCCCCATCGTAGGAGTGCCTGTCTTCGCCAAGTGGGTTTCCGGCCCATCGATCCGTATCGACTGCCCGAACTTAAGCACGCGCAGCCGTTTGATCAGCCACGGTCCGAAAAGATAACAGACGAGGAGCGCAGTGACGGCCGCATATGCCGAGCGGAATGTCAAATATCTGAATATGTTGAAGGGTGTAAAATATTTTATAAGAGGAAGAAAAATCTCACGAAGCATGGGTTCCTCCTTGATTAGACTCCGATGGAGCTATGAGCTTTTTCTCTTCAAATTTGCACGTCAAGCGCTCGAGGGCCATGCCGCGTGAACCTTTTACAAGGATCAGGTCGCCTTCCTGGACATAGTTCAACACGGCACTGGAAAGCTCCTCCATGTCCTTTGTCCAAAAGAGTCTTCC
>DIXD01000063.1 GCA_002435985.1 Spirochaetaceae bacterium UBA6089 | reverse complement strand
CTTTCGATGGCAGCGATGGCTGCATCCGGAATGGTCGCGGCGCTATCGTTGTACCAGCGCACTCCACGAATTTGGGCGACAAATTCGAGGCGGTGGGGTACGCCGGGGAAGGTTTCGAGGGCCGAGGCAATGGCCTGTGAAGGTAGACCAAAGCCCCTGAGCGCCACGGCTGCGGCGAGGAGATTCTCCTTCTGATGCAGCCCCGGGATGGGGATAGACGGGGGCACGAGGAGTTCTCTCGGCCCATGGAGGCTGAATTTTCCCCATCCTGCAAGGGCTTTTATGTAGGAATCGTCACCGGCACCAGCGCCGGCACTAGCGGCGTCCGGCGCCTTATCATGACCTTCCGCGGCCGCAAAATTCTCATCTCTCGCAAGCCAGCCACCAGGCATTACTCCTTCTATCAGAGGCGCCAAGGGGGCTTGGCTGTACCAGAGCACATGCGCGCGGGTCTCCTCGGCGAACGAGCGTCCCCATGCCTGATCTGCGGAACAGACAGTGTAGGAGTCTTTGTCTTGTCCTTCGTAGATGACACGCTTGTCCGCGACGTAGGCCTCCATGGAGCCGTAATAGTTGAGATGGTCGGGGAAAATTGCGGTGATGACCGCCACCACAGGCTTCAAGATGCCCATGCCGTGAAGATCACCGAGCTGCCAGCTCGAAAGTTCGAGGACTACCGGGACATCGAGGCCAGTCTGATCGAGAAAATCGAGAGGAGAAACCGTAATGTTCCCGCCGAGCAGGGCTTTTTTTTCGTATTTCGAGAGCACATACCATATCGCGGATGCCACGGTGGATTTCCCCTTCGAGCCCGTCACGGCGATCAGCGGCGACTTCGAGAAACGCAAGAAGATCGAGATGTCGGTCTCGATGCGCGCGGCGAGCCTTAAAAAAGGCGAATCGCGACGCACCGCGGGGTTCTTGATGACGATATCCGCGGCCTTAAAATCCTCTTCCTTATGAGAGCCGAGCACGAAGCGTATAGGAAATCCCTCGAGTTGCCGAATTGCCGGCTCCAAAATCTCCGGCCCCCTCAGGTCGGTTACGGTCACATGGGCTCCGGCCTTTGCGAAAAAACGCGCGCTTGCGATGCCGCCGCCATGGAGCCCGAGCCCCATCACCGTGACGCGCATGCCTCGAAATGCACTGGCAGTATCGACAGTGTTCATCTGTTTGATAGTCCAATAGAGGAGGGGCTTCTGTCCAGTGGTTGTCGGCAGAATTCGACAAATCGTTCGAAGAGATCTTCCTTGACAGAAGCTTCTTTCGAAAATACGCTTGCATGCGTATGAACCGTATAGAACAGCATCCTATTCTTCCAGTGCGGAAAGATAGGGTTCGTGTGACATTTCGCTTCGATGGGGAGGAGGTTTCAGGGTTCGAAGGAGAGCCTGTGGCATCGTCCCTCATCGCCGCAGGGCACCATGTCTTTTCGTATCACCACAAGGACGGTGTGCCGCAGGGACTGTTTTGTGCCAATGGTCAATGTTCTCAGTGTACGATGCTGATCGACGGAGTTCCCAAGAAGGCCTGCATGACGCCGGTCACGGAAGGAATGGACGTTCGGACACTACGAGGGTTGCCGCGGCTGCCTGCTCAGGATGAACCCCTCGTACAGGCAGAGCGGCGCTCCATTCGCACCGATGTTTTCATCATCGGAGCAGGGCCGGCAGGCCTCGCAGCCGCGGCGGAGCTCGGAGAGATGGGCTACCAAGTGCTCGTCGCCGACGACAAGCCCCGTGCGGGCGGAAAGCTTGTCCTGCAGACGCACAAGTTTTTTGGATCCGAGTCGGACTGCTACGCGGGGACGCGCGGTATCGACATCGCTCGAATCCTCGAGGATAAAGCCGGCAGCCATCCTTCGGTGACGGTCCTCACGAACGCCCCTGTTATCGGACTCTATAAGGACAGAAAGGCCGGTATTTTCCTCAACTACGAATCGTATCTCATCGTTGAATTCACCGCCCTCGTGGTGGCGGCCGGTGCACGAGAGAAGGCCCTGCAGTTTCCGGGATGGGATCTGCCCGGTGTCATTGGAGCCGGAGCCTTTCAGACGCTTGTCAACCGCGATCTTGTAAAAGCATATCGGAAAATTCTCATCGTCGGTTCGGGGAATGTCGGACTCATCGCTGCATATCACGCCCTTCAGGCAGGGATCGGCGTTGTGGGTATCTTCGAGGCGGCAGGCAGAATAACCGGCTATCAGGTACACGCCGATAAGATTCGACGCATGGGGGTGCCGATATTCCTGAATTCGACGGTGCTGAGGGCGGAAGGTTCCGGAAAAGTGGAGCGAGCATACGTTGCCTCTGTCGACGAAAAATTTCAACCTATCTCTGGGACCTCCAGAGTCTATGATGTCGATGCGGTACTCATCGCCGTGGGACTGTCGCCTTGCAATGAATTCCTCGAGCAGGCGCAGCGCTACGGGATTATGGCGGTTGCGGCCGGCGATGCTGCGGAGATAGCCGAAGCTTCAAGTGCGATCTATGGTGGGAAGACGGCTGCAGTGCACCTTGCGCGCATGCTCGGCAAAAAAGCGATGCTACATGTCGACTGGGAGACCACGCGTCAAGTGCTCGCCTCGCGGCCAGGAGACAGTTACGAGCGCTCTCCCGTCATACCAGGCCCTGAGTGGAGGCCTGTCTTCTTCTGCTCCGAGGAGATTCCTTGTAATCCTTGTGCGACTGTCTGTCCTGTGAGAGCAATTCAGCTCAAGCCCCTGAGGGGCACCATCATGGACCTGCCGTATTTTGCGGGGAACCGGTGCACGGGCTGCGGGGTCTGCGTCGCAATTTGTCCTGGTCTTGCCATCACGCTTGTGCGGAGGATTTCTGACGATAGGGCCCAGATCGTTTTGCCGTGGGAATTCAATGTGGACTTCGAAATAGGCGCAGAAATGGACCTTGTCGATCAGAAGGGAGGCTTCGTCGAGAGGGCTGCGGTTGCCTCCATGCGCAGGATCGCAGCAAGAAAGACATGGCTTTTGACTTTCGAAGTGAATGTCGAACATGTCTCGAGAATCGCAGGGATACGCGTCCAACCCGAAGAGCTGGCCGTTCCTCTGCGCGGGGAACTCGACGCTGGGGAAGCCCAGGCCTTAGACGTTTTGGATACCGTACTCTGCCGCTGCGAGCGCGTCACGCTCCGCGAAGTTGTGGAGTTCATCAAGAAGCACAATGTCCGCGACATCAATCAGCTCAAGTCCCTCCGGGTTGGCATGGGAGCCTGCGGAGGCAAGACCTGTTCCCAGCTTGTCGCAAAGGCATTCGCATTGGCTGGGATTGACCCTGCGGATGTGGAGCCGCCGACGCAGAGGCCGCTCTTTATGGAAGTGCCGATGCAGGCGCTGGTCAACGAGGGTCTGCATAA
>DIXD01000072.1 GCA_002435985.1 Spirochaetaceae bacterium UBA6089 | reverse complement strand
TCGACCTCGTCCACCAGCAAAATGCGCTTGCCCGCCAACTTTTTCTCGGCCTCTTCGATCCACTGCACCTTGCGGGGGTAGTCCATCGGTTTATCGTTCAGATCGTAATATGCAATGCCCACCGCCAGAATCGGCTTGCCGAGGTAGGTCCGCAGGATGCGTGCCGGAATGAAGCCGCCCGAGCCGATCGCGACGATGATGTCGGGGCTAAAGCCGCTCTCCTCGATCTGGGCGGCAATCGACTGCGCAAGCTTATGAATCATCTGATAGGTGTAATAGAGTTTTTTCATACTCTGATTTTAAGTGAACAGGCGCTCTCGGACAAGAGAACTACCTATGATAATGTCCTTCGAAAACAAACTAGCCGTGATGTTTCTTCGCACGCGGAAATCTTTGTTGAATAGGTTGACAAACAATAATGATAACGATTATCATTCTTACTAAATTGACCCTGTAGATTTTGTTATCCAATATTCCCTTTCTGTAACAAGAGGCCCTATGCAATGAACGAGTTGATGAAATTCGAAACATACCTTCGCTCCCATGGTCAGAAAATGACCCGGCCGCGCAGAGTCATCCTCGAGGCATTTTTGGGAGCTGAAGGGCACCTCTCGATCGACGACATTCTTCGCGAGGCGAAGAAGATCGACCCAGGCATAGGCCAGGCGACAGTCTTCAGAACGATCAGGTTGATCACCTCTGCAGGGCTCGCGCGCGAGGCCCTGCAGGAAGACGGCGCACGCACCTTCGAGCATCTGGCCGATCACCCTCATCACGATCATCTGCTCTGCGTCGGCTGCGGCAAGATCATCGAATTCTTGAGTCCTCTTATCGAACAAGAGCAGCAGAGAATCTTTGTCCGATATGGATTCGAGCCGCGTGGCCACATGATGGAACTGCTGGGCTTGTGTCCGGAATGTCAGGCAAAAGAACGAGGAGAACACTAAATGCTGCTTGCGGAACTTGGTCCCGGCCAGAAATTCGTGATTGTGCGCATTGCGTTCGGCGGAGAGATAGGCAAAAGGCTTGTGGACCTTGGGTTCGTCTCGGGGACGAAGGGAGAGGTCGTGCGCGCGGCGCCCTTCCGTGGGCCCATGCAGATTCGCCTTGGAGATTACGACCTCATCATGCGCCGCCACGAGGCAAAACTCGTCGAGGTCGAGCTTCTTCCACAGACCGACGAAGGGGAAACCATGCCGGAAGTCCGTACGCCCATCGATCTGCGACCGCACCTCCAGTCGCGCTTCGGCCCCGGGCCAGCCGGTATCCGACACTATCATCGGGCATTCGGTAAAAAGTCGCGGCCTTGTCATTGATCCTATGCACGTTTAGGAGTAATCCATGCAGGATAGAGGCGTACTCACCATTGCTCTTGCAGGCAATCCCAATGCCGGGAAAACGAGTATTTTCAATGCGCTGACCGGCACACACCATAAAGTGGGCAATTATCCCGGCGTCACCGTGGAAAAGCGTGAAGGCTCCATCGAGTTTCAGGGCCGAACCATCCATATCGTAGACCTGCCGGGTACGTACAGCCTCACCGCATACGCGCTCGACGAAGTCGTCGCACGGGATTTTGTGCTCAACGAAAAGCCCGACATCATTGTGGATGTGCTCGATTCCACCAATCTCGAGCGCAATCTGTATCTTCTCTTGCAGCTCATCGAGCTGGGACTGCCGGTTGTCGCAGCCCTCAATATGTCCGACGAGGCCGCAGAAAAAGGCATCGTCATCGACCATACACTGCTCTCCAAAACCCTCGGCGTGCCGATGGTTCCCACAGTCGGCTCCCGCGGCGATGGCGTTCGAGAACTATTGGAAACGACGATCGCGACGTTCGACGCCCATACGCTGCCCCGTATGCCCAACTATGGTGAAGACATCGAGGCTCACATCGCGGTACTGGTCGAGCTTCTCAAAGAAGACGAAAAGTTCACCGCGGCCTATTCACCCCGCTGGATGGCCATAAAGCTCATCGAAAAAGACCCCGATGCGCAGAAACGCATCGAACATCACGCGTGCGCAGCGAAGATTCGCACGGCGCTGGAGGCGGCCTGGCACTGGATTGCGCTCCACTACGGCAAAGACCCCGAAATCATCATGTCGGAACAGCGCTACGGCTACATCCACGGCGCGGTTTCGGAAGCGATTCACCGCAGACGACGGCGCGGCATTTCGCTGACCGAGAGCATCGACCGCTTCGTAATGCACCCCCTTGTCGGGATGCCGCTGTTCTTCTTCATCATCTGGGCGATCTTCAAATTGACCTTCGCGCTCGGAGAATACCCGATGGTGTGGCTCGAACAACTGTTCGGAAACCTCGAAACCATCGTCCAGCACTCGACGCTTTCTGCGACGATTCAAGACTTGCTCATCAACGGGATCATTCACGGAGTGGGCGGTGTGCTCTCTTTCGTGCCGCTCATCGTGATCCTCTTCTTCTGTATTTCCTTTCTCGAAGATACCGGGTACATCGCGCGTGCCGCATTTTTGACCGACCGCTTCTTGCGCGCGATCGGGCTGCACGGGCAGTCTTTCATGCCGCTTATGCTCGGCTTCGGATGCTCTGTCCCAGCCATTATGGCGACGAGAACTCTCAAGAGCCCCAAAGAGCGCATCGCGACGATTCTCGCGATCCCCTTCGTCTCCTGCGGCGGCAAACTGCCGATCTACGTCCTGCTTGCGGGCACATTTTTTCCAAACAACGCCTCTACCGTGGTGATGTTGATGTATGCCACAGGGCTGGTGCTGAGTGTGCTGTCCACCTTCTTTCTCAGACGGACAGTACTCAAGGGAGAGTCGATGCCCTTCGTCATGGAACTGCCGCCATACCGCATGCCCACCCTGAAAGGCGTGCTCTGGCATGTGTGGGAAAAGACATGGAGCTATATACGCAAGGCGGGGACAATCATCATGGCGGTCTCGGTGTTGATGTGGCTCATCACTTCGTATCCTAAGGCCAAAGGCATCGAGGAATTCGCCGCGGGCGCGCGCTTGTCGGTGGCGACGGCGCAGCCCGGGCTCGACGATGCGGTGATTGCCGCGAGGGTCGAAGAGCTCGTACGCCAGTACCAGCTCGAGCACAGCATCGCCGGCCGGATCGGCAAGATCATCGAGCCTGTCATCGCGCCCATCGGCTTCAACTGGAAGATCGGCGTTGCGCTGCTTCCAGGTCTCTCCGCGAAGGAACTCGTTGTTTCGACCCTGGGGGTGTTGTACGGCGCGCCCGTCGACGACACCAGCGAAGGGACTTCTCTGCGGCAATCCCTGCGCGAGGCGCCGGACTGGTCCCCGCGCATCGCACTGGCGCTGATGGTCTTTATCCTCGTCATGCCGCCGTGCTTCGCGTCGCTGGCTACGATCCGAGCCGAAGCGGGAAACAAGTGGCTGGCATTCCAGGTGGCCTATTCGCTGGTGCTGGCGTGGCTCATCTCTTTTTTGGTGTCGATGCTGGGGCGCGCGGTCGGCATGGCGTGAGGTTGTTCCAAGAAGACTTTACAGCTTGAAACTGATCCCTGCACCGATGGTCAGCCCGCCGTAATCGTCAAACAGTAATAAATCCAGGGCCTTCCAGTAGTCGAAGCCGACATCGACGAACAAGCGTGTATTTCTGCTCACAAGATATCCCACCCTTCCGCCCGCCTGAAAACCGAAGTGTGAGAGGTAGTTGGTGTTCGTGTATCCGCTTATGGCTTCGCTGAGATATATATAGGTTATCCCGAATCCGGCGTAGGGGGCTATGTGCAACCGGCCTAGCGGGATCATGTATTCCGCGCCTACAATGGTGTTGATGGGGATCGCGGTGACGCTGAAAAAACCGAATGCGTAGTTCACCGGCACCTGCATACCAATATATGGCCTCAAGGGGAAATAGCCGCGAGAGGCAGTCATCCGCAGTCCCGGAAGGGATTCGCTTGCGCTTGAATGGAAATAGAGGTCGAGGTCGACGCCCTGCCGCGCTATTTCCTTGAGCTGCGTATTCGAATCGAGCGAGCCTGCGCAATAGAGTACGCGCCCGGTCGAAACTTGCTGACGTACGTCGGTGACCACGATAAGTCCTACTTCTCGACTGTCCTCGATGATGCCGTAGGTCTGCTTTTCCATGATGGCGTACTCATCGCCTTTTTTCAGGCCCATGTCGGCGCCGAGCTGAATCTTGACGGTCGAACCCTGGGCCTCGAGAATACGTGTGCTGATCTGGAACTGAGGAATGGACCGTATGCTGTATTCGAGTTGGGAAGGTATGGCATTGATGGCATACATGATTGCGCTGTTCATGCTCGTCTTGTCGCTTCCCGACGTATCGATGGACTCGACTGCGATGACTGACGCATCATGTGCGACGTCGATGAAGGTGATGCCTGTGGTGATATTGCAGTTCCACGTCGCAGCCTTGGAGTCCCAATACACCGCAAAGTTCGTCACGACCGGCACAACGACGATGAACGCGCCGGAGAGGCGCTCAAATTCCGCCTTGGTGAGAAAAGCCTCTCCAAACTGATACTGCTCCGGCAATACAAAATTGGCCTGCTTCGTCCGACGCAGCGTATCGATGAACTGTTGCAACCCCTGAGAAGACAGGCGCTGCGTCGTGCCGAACACCGTAAAGCGGCCTATATCGGAAAATACTTCTTGAATCTTAAGGTCTATTGTACCTAGGGCTTGAAGCGGAATAAACCAGCCGTAATAGCCGAGAGAGAAAACTGCGATGTCCTGCTTTGTGCTCACTATAGGCTGTGCGCCTGCCCCAAAAAGACCTACCAATACAAATATGAGCACCACGCACATGGCGAGCCGGCGCAACCTCATACGGCACCCCCCTCATTCAGCGTCCCTGAATTCGTAGATGAACATACCTATATTATATGAGGGGGCCGGCAGAAAAATCAATTCGAACTTCACGCTATGGCGGTGCTGCGGCACCTGGCCGAAAAAAATCAATTCGATTTCATGCTATGGCGGCGCCGCGGCAGTTGGCTGACAAAAAAATCAATTCGAAATCCAAACTATGGCGGCGCCGCGGCACCTCAACTCAAAACGCTATGTGCTGTTTTTTTGAATGCCAGCTCTTCTCAGGCTCTGATGGGTTTGAGTGCACCAGCCCATCGCACGAGCTGATCGAGCATGGTCTTCAGCGTATCCACCTGGACAGAGGCCGGCTTGAAAACGCTGAAATTCTCGAAATCGGTGAAGAGCGAAAGGTGGACTGCGGTCCGCACATCGGCCATCTGCAGCTCTCCCACCACAAGACGGAGGCTCTCCACCGCGCGGGCACCACCAACGGAGCCATAGCTCACAAAGCCGACCGCCTTGTTGTTCCATTCAGCGTAGAGAAAATCCAAGGCATTTTTGAGGGCTGCCGATGTCCCATGGTTATACTCCGGAGTGACAATGACAAAACCATCGAACTGGCTGATTTTCTGAGCCCATTTTTGGGTGTGATCCTTCGTGTACTGGTGCAGCGAGGGCGGCACAGGCTCATCCAGAAGCGGCAGATTATAGTCTTTGATGTCGACTATCTCGAATTCGGCATCGCTGCGGCTCTTTGCTTGATCGAGGACCCATTGTGCGACCGCCTCGTTATTGCGTCCAGGGCGCGTACTGCCCGTAAGAATAGCAATCTTTACCATCGGAATCTCCTTTTTCGTCCGTATGGAGTCAATATAATAATTTTTTAATGTGATCGTCTATAATTTTTTATATATAGTAAATACACTAAAATTCTCCAATCCCGATCCACTGTGTTCAAAAATTGTGTTGCGCGCTCGGACAAACCGGCGTATCATTATAATGCTCAAAGATTTTCCCATAAGAGGAGGTCGTATGAAAAGGTTTTTCGTCGTACTCTGTGCGCTCCTTGCGATGACACTATCGCTTGCGGCACAGAGTAAATCCGTGGATCTGACATTCATCGAAACATCGGATATCCACGGCGCTATCTATCCATACAATTTCATCACTGCAAAGCCGGCCGCGACTTCGCTCGCCCAGGTAGCCAGTCTTAT
>DIXD01000031.1 GCA_002435985.1 Spirochaetaceae bacterium UBA6089 | reverse complement strand
GCGACGGATCGAGAAGAACATTTTTCTCGCCCGCAATGCGGATGAGTTCGCTGATGATTTCTTTATTGATATGATTATACGTCATATTTGCGCTTCCTTGGTGCTGTCGGCCCTGTTTTCCGCGGTGGTCGGCGCGGCGGCGGCAAGCGGGGCGTCAGCCACGGCAAGCATGGTGTCCGGCGAAGGAGAGAGTGGCTCGCACGGCAGGGCATCTGTAGATCTTTGTTGCAGGCATGCCGTGAGCCGCGGCAGAATTTCGAAGAGATCCCCCACGATCGCGAGATCGGCGACGTCGTGGATGGGTGCCTCGGGGTCGGTGTTGATCGAGATGATGGTCTTTGCCGTACGAATGCCCGCCAGGTGCTGAATAGCGCCCGAAACCCCTGCGCAGAGGTAGATTTCGGGCGATATGGTCTTGCCGCTGAGCCCCACCTGATGCGGGTAGGAGATCCAGCCTCTGTCCACGGCTTCGCGGCTTGCGCCGACGACAGCGCCGAGGGCGCGTGCGAGCTCGCGGATGAGCTTGAAATTGTCGGCCTTTTTAAGGCCGCGGCCGCCTGCGACGACGATGCGCGCTCCTTCGAGGTTTTCGAAGTCCTCGGTGTTGCGCTCGAGGGCGAGAAGCCGGACAGGCGGTTCGAGGGAGTCTTTGCCGGCAAGAGGATCGCACGCAAGGCGAATCACCGTGCCATGGCGTCCAGGGTCGGGGGATAGAGGTTGCATCGAATGCGGGCGGACCGTCGCCATCTGGGGTTTATGGTGGGCTGTCTTGATCGTGGCCATAATGTTCCCTCCAATGGCAGGGCGAGTCTGGAGAAGGAGGCCCGTGTCCTTTTCGATGGCGAGTTCGGTGCAGTCGGCGGTGAGGCCTGTGCCGAGCTTTGCCGCAAGATAGGGCATGAGCGTACGGCCGGTTGTCGTGGCGGCGGCGAGGAAGACCTCGGGCGTGTGCTCGCGCACAAGGTTGAAGAGGGCTTGCGCCCATATCTCACAGAGAAAATCGCACAGAAGGGGGTGTTCGACCGCGATGACGCTGTCCGCACCATAGACGATCAGCGCTTCCGCGTCTTTTTCGGAGAGGGAAGAAGTGAGTACCACAGCCGCCAAAAGAGCTCCGCGGCTGTCCGCAAGCGCCCGAGCCCGCGCCAGCAGCTCAAAAGAAACGATGTCGAGCCCTTCTGCACGGCGCTCCGCCAGGATCCAAAACTCGGGCTTTGTAGGGGTTGCAGCAGTTTCGGCCCTCTGTCTCTGCGAGCTCTGTACAACCGGAGAGCGCGCAAAGGCTAAGGTTGAAGAATCAGCAGCAGAAAAAGAAGCGGCAAGAGGTGCCGAAAGGGCAACAGCTCCGTCCCCAATCGTGGCCTTGCCGAGGAACCCCTTGTTTTCAAAGAGCGCCATGATATGGCCGATCGCCTTTTCGATGCCCGCTTCGTCCGCGGCTATAATACGCTGGCCATTACGCGCGACTTTCGGATAGAAGATCTTTGTGACGCGAGTCGGAGAGCCTGCAAGCCCCGTGCCGCTTGGATCTAGACCAAGGTCCCTAGCACCCCAGCGCACAATCTCCGCGCTCCGAGCGAATTTTTTGCCACGAAGGGTTGGGAGGCGCGGCGAGGCGATCTCTTTCACGACTGTGACGAGGCATGGGAGCTCGGATTGGAGCACCTGATAGCCCTCCTCGGTGAGCCGGCGGACGCGGATCGCTGTCGGTTTGACCCTTGGGGACGGCACAGTCTTGGTGGCAACGAGTGCATTTTCAGAGAGAGGGGCCTCATCGGTAGCCACCAGCGTGTTTTCGTGGAGAGAGGGGCTGTCGGACAGGGGAGTGGGCTCGATTTGCAGAGAACTTACGTAGGTAAGAACGGGTACGTCGAGCCACGCTGCGACCGCAGGCCCGACCTGACCGGTATCTCCGTCCGTAGCCCGCTCGCCTGCAAGGATGAGATCGACATCCCCGACACGACGAATCGCTTCGGCCAGCACTCGCGAGGTCGCCCATGTGTCCGACCCCGCAAAAGCCTTGTCGGTCAGCAGAATTGCGCTGTCGCAGCCCATCGAAAGCGACTCCCGGAGCGCGCGCTCCGCATCCGGCGGTCCCATCGAGAGCACGGTTATGTGGGCTCCAAGCCGCTCTTTCAGCACGAGCGCCTCTTCGATGGCGTACAAATCGAGAGGATTGATGATGCTCTCGAGCCCGGAACGCACCATCGTGCCGGTTTCCGGGTCCATTTTGACTTTGTCGGTTTCGGGGACTTGCTTGATGAGGACGAGGATATGCATGCGGATTCTCCGGGGCATTAGTGTGGCACAGGCCATCCGTTAGAGCAAGTATGGTGTGCTTAGTTCATTTTCCGATCAGCGAAATCCCACACGAAGAATGGTCGACTAAGGCATCGCCCGTGACAATGACTGCGCCCAGGTTGCCGGTTGTCCAGTTTCTGCGGTGCATGTCCTGGTACGAGGCTACAAGAAAATCCATACGCTTTCAGTATTCAGTATAATGAATAATTTTTGTTCCATTGCGCTGTGCATTTTGATTTTTGTCGGTTTTTTAGTATATTTCTACTCAGTATTTCAGACATGCAAGGAGGAATACGAATGGAACAGAATGTTGGGAAAAACGACAAAACAATTCGGCTCGTTGTCGCAATTGTAATCGCGATTTTTATCTTGATCGGAGTTGTGCAGGGCGCATGGGCTTGGATTCTGGGGGTTATCGCGGTATATCTCGCTGTTACGAACGTGATTTCCTACTGCCCTCTCTACAAGGTGTTAAAAATTTCTACCAATTCCACCAAAGAAAAAGAACCGAATAAGGACAAAGGGACCAAGTAGTCAAAGATTCTTTCACGGCTCACATTGGAGTAAAAAGGCTGCCGAGATTCGTTTCTCAGGCGGCCTTTTTGTGCGCTGCCGGTACTCATGGTGATACTGGCAATCACCATGGTACTGACAATCATGGTGCGCGTTCCGCCTGTGATGCGTCCTGGGATGCTTGTTTATCCGAGGCGGTTTCGGTCGGAGACGGGGATTGCGTCCCTGCGGTGGTGCTTTCGTGCGCTTTTTTCTTCAGAGCGGTAAGCGAGCGCATTTGCTTCCATACCGAAGGCAGAAGAAGAAGCATGCCGAGCACTATGCCGACTGCAAGGGTTATGACAAGTACAATGGACATGGATGCATTCGCGGACCATCCCAAAAAGGCCACAGTGATGGGCCCGCTGTTCTGCACCGCAAACACTACCACGGCGATGATCAAGACTATCAAAAGAATAATGTAGAAAATACGCATTTTAACCCTCCTTTGGGAAGTATCGAATGAGCCTTACTTTCAT
>DIXD01000103.1 GCA_002435985.1 Spirochaetaceae bacterium UBA6089 | reverse complement strand
CGTTGGTCTCGACGACGAACCCCTGCGGGTCTTCATCAACCCCCGTGTTATCGCAGCGAGCGAAGAGACCAGCGAGTACGAGGAGGGCTGCCTCTCCTTTCCGGGATTGTATTTTGGCGTAGTGCGACCGTCCGCCGTGGACATCGAAGCCTTCGATATTCATGGAAAACCTTTCCGAATCAGCGCCGACGGACTGTTGGCCCGTGTCATCCAGCACGAATACGACCACCTCGATGGCATTCTCTTTATCGACCGCGTTTCGCCGGCAAAGCGGAGGCGCGCGCTCGCCCACTATAGTCGCATGCTGAATATGTAGGGGGCTTCTGTGCGCGTGCTCTTTGCCGGAAGCCCCGAAATCGCCGTGCCGACGCTGGAAGCTCTTGCCGCCTCGTCGCATGTCGTGGTCGGCGTTCTTACGAATCCTGCATCAACGATAGGTCGTGGACTGAAGGTGAGCGACACACCGATCGCCCAGGCTGCAGTCCGCCTCTGGGGCGACCGTATTCCTGTCTTAAGGTTCGAGGCCTTGAGAACCGAGGCCAGGGCTGCAGTTGCGGCCTGTAATGCCGAAATCTTGGTTTCCTTTGCCTATGGGCACTTGTTCGGGCCTAAATTTATGGCTCTTTTCCCGAGGGGCGGCATCAACGTCCATCCGAGCCTCCTGCCGCGCTGGCGCGGCAGCGCTCCCATTCAGCATGCCATCCTCGCCATGGATACGGAGACAGGCATTTCAATTCAGACAATTGCCCCGGAGATGGATACAGGCGACCTGGTGCTCGTCCGGCGCATCCCCCTCACCGGAAAAGAGACGGCCGGCACGCTCTCCGAATACTGCGCGCACGCGGCTGCGCCCATGGTGGTCGAGGCGCTCGACCGCATCGAAGATGGCCGCGCAGTGTTCATGTCACAGCGCGGCGAGCCCATCTACTGCGGCAAGATATCGAAGGAAGACGGCCGGATCGATTGGACCAAGTCCTCGCGCGAGCTGGATGCCCAGATACGGGCCTTCGATCCCTGGCCCGGCTCGTATACCTCCCTGCGCGGCGCACGCCTCTCGATCCTCGAGGCAGAGCCTATGGATGAAAATATGCTCCTAGAAAAGGATGAGCATGTGACAAATCTCGCTCCGGGGACTATAATCGCAGTATCTGCCTCTAAAGGCATCGTGGTGGCCACAGGACGCGGCTTCCTTGCAATCAAGCATCTGCAGCTCGCCACGCGCAAGTCTATGGGGGCTTACGAATTTGCGAACGGTGTGCGCGGCCTCGTGGGTGCGGTGTTGTCGTGAACAATTGTCGTGAACAAAAGGAACAGCATGGCTAAGAAAGAAAACAGTGGCTTTACCAAGACGATCAAAGAAGGCGCCGCAAAAGCACCCGAGAAGGTCTCGTCGGCCGTAAAGACAGCGGTCAAGACTGCAGCCGAAGAGCAGAAGCGCATCTCGCAGTGGACCAAGCCGCAGAAACGCAGCTTTGTGCTGTTTGCCCTCCTCATGTTTTTGGTGATGGTGCTTGTCGCAGTTGCGGTTTTTTTCTTTACGCTGAGGGGAGAAGAGCGCACCATGGTTCCCGATGTGCGCCGCATGGACCTCGCGGACGCCCTGGTAAAAATGCAGGAGCGAGAGCTCTATCCGCGTATTACCTTGCGGTTTACCGACAATCCCCTCGACCGCAACCTTGTGCTCGATCAGTCGCCACCGCCGGGGAGCATCGTCAAGGCAGGCAGACGCATCAATCTTGTTGTAAGTAAAGGTGCGGTGCTCGACAAAATCGAGGATTATACGGGCCGCAACATCGACGACGTGAGGCTCTATCTGCAAGGGCTTTCCACGAGCACCAACACGCTCGTCAGCATTCGCGAGCCTCCCATGTATATCTTCGACAACTCGGCACCCGGCACGATTCTCGAACAGAACCCCAAGGCTGGGACCGAAATCTCGGCGCCTACTGTCCTGGACCTCGTCGTCAGCAAGGGCCCTGAAGTCAAAGAGATACATATGCCTTCGCTCATTGGACTGTCGCTGCGCGAAATGGCGTCGAAGGCCGCCACGACACCTCTTGTTTTCAGATATACAATGCGCGCGGCCCACGAGAATGAAAATCCGGGGACTGTCGTGGAGCAGTCTGCGGAGGCCGATGCAACGCTCAAACAGATGGAGACCGTGCAGGTCACCATTGCCTCACCCGCGGCACGCAAGGGCTACACAGCAGGCATATTCGAATATACACTCCCCGAATATCCTTATGCCGTGCCGGTCGAGCTCGTCGTCATCGCCCCCGGCGGTACACGAAGCTCGATCTATTCGGTCAAGCACCCCGGAGGGACATTCAGTGCTCCCTTCTTTGTCCAAGATGGATCGGTGCTGGTACTCATGGTTAGTGGTGCGGAGGTGACTCGCAAGGAGGTAAAATGATGAATGAATTGGGTGAAATTCCTGTTGAGATCGTCCACCTCTATACCTACGATATCGGACGGGCTATAGATCTGAAGAAAGTAGCGTCGCTCGTACCTGCACACCACGATATTGGGTTTGCGAAGCGACGCGATACTCCCGTCTCGCTCACATTGCCCAAGCCCATGGTGCTATCCATCAACACAGACGAGTGCGATTCGAAGTGTTTCGATAAAATTTCCGCACAGGCAAAGATCTATGAGGACGGCGCCGTCACGATCATCGTGCGCTACCGCACGATGTCGCGCTTCGAGGACCTTCCGAAAAAAGCCGATATACTTATCCGCGATAGTAGCAACGCCGAGTCCATCGAGCAGTTTGCCGAGTCTTCGTTCAAGATGGTCCACGAAGCTCTGCGGAGCGCCGTATCGGGCTATAAGGATCTGGCTGAAGACGATCGCGAGGCCTATACGGCATTCTGTCTACTCGAATGTCCTGGCGGCGATCCACAGGCCTTCATCGAGGCCAACAAAGATGTGGCGGCGAGCCTTCTTTCCGGCGAGCCTGTCGGAACGCTCCACATGAGCCAGATCGAGCAGATCCTCAGCAAGCCTTTCAGCTACCGCAAGGACGACATCGCGATTTTCGACCTTGAGCGCTGCCTCATCATCGACCCCTTGGCGGATTACGACGACGTCATCATGATGGCGGAGCACGCGAACTATCGGCTCCTTGAGCTGCGGGAGCTGGATTTCCTGCTCGACAAGTGGCTGAGCGAAGCCGAATCGGATATCCGGCGCCTGTATCTTTCCGGTACACACCGCCGATCCGGCGACCGCGCGCTCAGGCTCAAGCTCGCACAAGTGCAGAGCCTGCGCTTTGATGCGCTGTTCACCCTTGAAAATCTCGACAACTCTTCCAAGATCATCGGTGATTATTTTCTCGGCTCGATCTACCACAGGCTCTGCGAAATCTTCAACACCGACGAGTGGAAAATTTCGATCGAACGGCGCCTCAATGCGTTGCAGAACATCTATGAACTTCTGAAGAATGACACGACAGAACAGCGCATGATGACCCTCGAGATGGTGTTCATCGCGGTGTGCATCATCTTTCCGATTCTGCAGATTCTGCAGGTGATGTTGGTGCAGTGACGATGGAGCGGCCGTGGAATTCTGGCTGGTGGTTCAGACCAGGCCCCGTGGAAGACGCATTTCTGAGTCGAGAATGGCCTGGCCCCGGGGCCGAATTCGATGCCGTCGCCTCTCCCGCGTGGATGCAGGTTCATCTGCCGCACGACATGATCGGTGCCCCGCTCAATGCGTTTGACGAGAGGACCTTTGCCCGCAAGGGCTGCTATGCAAAAGCCATCGAAAGAGAAGACCTCGAGATGCTTCTGGGCGCTGCGCCTGGTGCGCCATACGCAGCGTATGCTGCAGCCGAGCGGCTCGACGTCGATACGGCCTTGCCTACGCCTACGATCCCTGCCCTTTTTATCCGTTTCGATGGCGTGAGCGTTTCGTGTCGGGTCTGGGTCGACGGCATGTTTGCGGGGAGCCACAAAGGGCCCTACACTCCTTTCGAAGTGCGCATCGATCCCTATCTGCCGCCAAAGATGACGCCAAAGGTGACGAAGGTGAGCGACGCTGCGGCAGGGGAGATCGGCTTCGCAGGGGAGATTGGCTCCGTACAGGGCGATTCGACAGATTTAGCCCCCTTCGCATGGGTCCTCGTGGAAGTCGACAGCGCCGAGGACGCGGACATCCCACCCTTCGGCGGGGTCGTCGATTATTTGGCGTACGGGGGCATCTATCGGGGGGTGACCCTCTGCGCAAGGAGCGCCTGGCTCGATGCCGTATGGGGTTCTCCGCGGCCACTAGGCGATTCGCTCGAAGGATCGTGGCGTATCGACTGTAGCGCTGAAATAAAGAGCCTTGCGAAGACAATGGTCGAAGGTTGTTTGTTCCGTGCGACGCTGTTTCGCGGAGAAACGCTCGTGATGGAGACTGAGGCGCCCTTGTTGCAAGAGGCGGTGCTCGAGATTCTGCCCCCGAAGTCTATGCATGAGATCGTTTCGATTCCCGCAAGTCTCTCGCTGACCATCGAGAAACCTCGGCTATGGGACATCGAGAATCCTTTTTTGTATGGCCTTGAGATATCGCTGTGCGACCAGAGCGGCCAGAAGCTCGACACGAAGAAGGTCCGCATCGGGTTCCGTATTGCCGAGTTTGGGCTTTCGGGCTTTTATCTCAACCACCGGCGCGTGTTCCTACGGGGCTTAAATCGCCATCAGGAATATCCGTACGCCGGGTATGCCATGGGCCCCGATGCCCAACGGCGCGACGCAGAGATACTCAAGCGCGAGCTCGGATGCATTATTGTCCGCACAAGCCATTATCCCCAATCGCCCCATTTTCTCGATGCATGCGATGAGCTGGGGCTCCTCGTCTTCGAAGAACTTCCCGGCTGGCAGCACATCGGCGACGATGCATGGCAAGCCCACGCGATGGCCGATCTTGGCGACATGATACGTCGAGACCGCAATCATCCCAGCATCGTCCTCTGGGGCGTGCGCATCAACGAATCGCATGACGACCACGACTTCTACACCCGCACGAACGAACTAGCGCATACCCTCGATCCTTCCCGTCAGACCGCGGGCGTGCGGTATATTCCCCACAGCGAGTTCCTCGAAGATGTCTATACGTTCAATGACTTCACCTACGACGGCGAGGGCACGCTGTGCATCACCCCGCCCGCAAAGGTACTTCCGAAACACCAGAAGGGCGCTCCCTACCTCATCACTGAGCACACAGGCCACATGTTCCCCACCAAGCGTTTCGACCACGAAGAACGCCTTGTCGCCCACGCCCTCCGTCACGCAACGATACTCGACGCTGCAATGGGAGAGGCGCGCATTGCAGGGTGTATCGGCTGGTGCGCATTCGATTATCACACGCATAAGGATTTCGGCTCAGGCGACCGCATCTGCTATCACGGCGTAGCCGATGTCTTCCGCATTCCGAAATACGCGGCCTTCGTCTATGGGAGCCAGGTATCGCCTTCCGAGCGCATCGTGCTCGAACCAGCCTCACACTTTGCCAAGGGTGAGCGCGACGCCGCCCGCATGCTCCCCGTGTACGTGTTTACCAATTGCGATGCCGTCGACCTGTATCGCGGCGGGACCTTTGTCGCCCGATTCTTTCCCGACAGAACACATTTCGCGAACCTGCCGCATCCGCCGGTCGTCATCGACGATTTCATCGGCGAGCAGATCGAGGGCGAAGGCTGGTCTCCAAAGGACGCGAAACTGTTCCGAAGGCTTGCCGGCAGGGCGATGGCCGTGGGGGCATCACGCCTTACCGCAGGGGAGAGGCTCCGCATGGGGCTTTTTATGGTGAGGCATGGACTTACGAGACAGAAGCTCGAAGCCCTCGTGATGCGCTACGGCATGGGGTGGGGCTCACAGGACGAAACGATCCGCCTCGTGGGCATTCTGGACGGCAAGGAAGTTGTCGAGCGCAGTTTTGGTGCCGATGCTGCGGCGAAGACGCTCGTGGCCGAGGCCGATGTCTCTCGCCTTGTCGCAGTGGAGGAAGAAGAATGGACAGGCACGCGCATTGTCGTCAGAGCGCTCGACCAGTACGACAACACTGTGCCATTTGTGTTCGAGCCTTATACCGTCGAGATCGAGGGGCCTGCGCGACTGATCGGCCCGCCGCAGAGGGCGCTCGTCGGCGGTGCCGGCGCATTCTGGGTCGCCGGCGGCACGGAAAAAGGGCGGGTCCGCATTGTGGTCTCCTCTCCGCGCTTCGAAGCCCCTGCCATCCTCGAACTCGAAATCGAATGATGGTAACATAATGTATATGAGCTTGTGCATATGAGTGAAGAAATCAGTCGCGGTCAGGAGCGTGCTGCCGCAATCGGGGCGGGACCGGAAAGCACGGCGACGAACAGCGCGCCGAGTCCTAAAGCCGCCGCAAACCCCGAAGGTGCGCCCGACGTCGCTAGTCGGCCCCAGCACGTGCTGGACAACCTTCTGTTGATCGAAGATTTCCTCCGCTATGGCTTCCGGAGCGGCCGCCGGCTTGTGGCCGGCGATGCCGCCTTCGGCCTCGGCGCTTCTTCCGGCGCAGGGTACGATGCTGCAGGCTCCTGCAATAGCGTCCCGGACGAAGATCGCCAGGCCCGCCTCGATGCCATCGAAGCGCGCGTGCGCCAGTGCAGAGCCTGCGGCCTTGCGCAATCCCGCTCGCGGCCGGTCTTTGGCGAAGGAGTCACCGCTCCTCAGGTCCTCGTGGTCGGCGAAGGCCCCGGCGCGGAAGAAGACCGACAGGGGCTCCCCTTCGTGGGCGCCTCGGGCCACCTTCTCGACAAGATGCTCGCGGCGATCGGACTTTCGCGCAAGACCAACTGCTATATCGGCAACATCGTCAAGTGCCGCCCTCCCAACAATCGCGAGCCGACCCAGACCGAGCGCAACGCTTGCATCGGCTATCTCCTCGCTCAGATCGAGATTCTCAGACCTAGGTTCATCCTCTGTGTCGGGCGCACCGCCGCCCACAGCCTACTCGATCTGAATGAGCCGATTTCTCGACTGCGCGGCCGCACCTTTACATTTCGGAATATTCCGGTCAGAGTCACCTTTCATCCTTCGGCACTTCTGCGCGACGAGAGCCTCAAGCGCCCTGCATGGGAGGATTTGAAACAATTTCGCGCCCTCATGGACAGTATGACGGGCGACCAGGCTCGGTCCTCGGTGGCC
>DIXD01000029.1 GCA_002435985.1 Spirochaetaceae bacterium UBA6089 | reverse complement strand
TTCGGCAGCCGCTATGTACTGCCTTTGGACTTTGCGTACGATGTGCATGCGGGACAGCATGCGGGACAGGAGGAGACAATGCCGAAGCGGGCTGAGGCGCCTATCGCACAGCTGCCCAAAGACCGCTTATTCCCCGACGTGGGGCATCGGACCATCGAGCTCTTCAAGGAGTACATCGCGAAAGCAGGCTCAATCTTCGTCAACGGACCTGCGGGCATGTATGAGCGCGAGCCCTGGGCCGAGGGCACCCGCGAGATATGGAAGGCCATCGCCGACGCGCCGGGGTACACCGTCATTAGCGGGGGCGATACGATCAGTGCCGCGACGAAGTTCACCGACCTCTCGAAGTATGGGTATGTCTGCACGGGTGGCGGGGCCATGGTGCGCTTCCTTGCGGGTAAGCGCCTGCCCCTCATCGAGGCCATGGAAAAGGCCTTCGAACGCAACCTCGGCGAATACCGATATCACAGTTCCATGTCACACACGATTGGAGGTCTGCCGCATGCTCGATAACCCTCCGTTCGAGAATGGGGAAAAGGTCCTTTGTGAGATGCACAGCAAAAATGTCGAGATGCTCATGACTATCTATGTGAGGCGCTGCCGCACAGGTGAGAAGATAGAATTTCTTGAGAGTTCCAACGAGACGGCGATTCTGCTGTTACGCGGCGAGGTGAGATTCTTGTGGGCTGGGGGTATCTCGATAGGAAAGCGCGCTTCTCCCTTTGAGCGCACGCCCTACTGCCTGCATTTCTGCAGAAACACCAAAGTGGTCGTCGAAGCGCTTGCGGACAGTGAGATCATTGTCCAGCAGACGGAGAATGAGAAGAGCTTTCCTGCAGTCTTTTACACTCCGGAGAACTGTCTGTATCAGGAATTCGGAAAAGGCCAGTGGAACGGCGCCGGCCACAGGATCGTCTCCACCATGTTCGATCTGTCCAATGCTCCGTATTCCAATATGGTCATGGGAGAGGTCTTCAACCAGCCCGGCAAGTGGAGCTCGTATCCTCCGCACCATCATCCCCAGCCTGAAGTGTATTACTATCAATTCGACCGCCCGGAAGGGTTTGGGGCCTGCTTCATCGGCGACGACGTGTTCAAGAGCACCGATGGCTCCTATGCCGCCATTTTACCCGGCAAGGCGCACCAGCAAGTCGCCGCACCCGGCTTTACGATGTACTATGTCTGGATGATTCGGCACCTCGATGGCGACCCATGGGACAAGACCAGAATCTATATCCCCGAGTACGAGTGGCTTGTACATGCCCAATAATCCGACAGAGTAGGATCATTTCAAGTCGAACGCCGTTTCGATGTCGCGGATATCCTGCTCGCCGATGTGAACGATGGGCCCAAGGCTGCGCGATTCGATGATCGACTTGGCGGAGAACTCTGCGACTTCCAGACGGTCGAAGGCGTTGAGGAGCGTCTTGCCCGTCACGATGACGCTGTCGTTTTCTGAAATGAGGGCCGGACTGCGCTCGCTCAGCTCCGAAGAAATTCTGTCGGGTTCGAAGACCGAGGTACCGAAGGGTATCTTGTGGATGCCGCGCAGCACGATGTAGCTCTCGGGTATGGTGCGGGGATCGAAGGTCGCATCGGTCACGGCGAAGGCCATGAGGTTGGGAGGCTGGGCGATCAAGATCGAGTTGATTTCCGGGTGATCGTTATAGATCGTTTCGTGGAGGTGGGCTGCGCGGCTCGCCTTTTTTCCTTTTTCGCAATGATTGTCGCGCACAAGCACGAGATCCTCGACATCGAGGTACATCCGGTCTTTCCCATACGGCGTGATGACAAAGCCGCCGTCGGAGAGACGGGCCGAATAAGTGCCCTGGGTGCTGGTGAATAGTCCCTGCTGGTAGGAGCGGTGTATGAATTCGACGAGGTCGCGCCGAATCGCCTTCTCTTCGCTGGTGTGGCCGGAGAACTCCATTTCGGGGTAGTTCGCCAGATTTGTCTTGGTGACGCGCTGTGCCGTCTCTGGGGCAAGAAGGCGCAGTGTGCCGATTTTCAGGGCATTGATCTGTAGCCGCGCTGCAAATTCGAGTGTTTCGAACATCCTGAAGGCTTTGAAAATGTCCGGCGCACCTATGACGATGCCATGGTTCTCGAGCATGACCACGGAGTGTCCTTTGCCGAATTTGGCGGCGATCTTCTCTCCGAGCAGGGTGCTGCCCGGCAGGGCGTACGGAGCCATGCTGACTTCTCCGCAGATCTGAAAGATCTCGGGCGTCATGAGCACTTCGGGGATGCGCCGCACGATGGAGCAGGCGACGAGGCCCGGCGAATGGGCATGCAGGACAGCACCGACATCGGGGCGCTGGGTGTAGACGGCGAGATGAAAGGGATATTCGGACGAGGGGCGGTGTCTGCCCTGAACTGTTCCATCGGGAAGAATGCGCACGATGTCGTCTCGTCGAAGGTTGCCTTTGTCGATCCCGCTAGGAGTAATCCAGACACCGCCATCGGCATCCTTTACCGAGAGGTTTCCTCCGGAGGTGGTCGTCATGCCGCGGTAGTAGATGCGGTTCATCATCATGACGAGCTGGTCCGCCGGATGCAGTAGATCGAAACGCATAGCGCCTCCTTATGCCAGTCCATTTGCGCTCATGAACACTTCCGCATCCATGGTTGAAAAGAATATGAACCAGATGGTGTTCGGGCAGGGGGCGCCCGGAGTGGATGGGGGAGTGCCGCACGGTGGCTTATGTGCGCTTTCGAGGAATTCCCTGACGGTCCGCCATGCAATTTTGGCGGCGCGCTCCCGGGGGAAGCCATAGACGCCGGTCGAGATGGCCGGGAATGCGATCGATTCGAGGCCTTCACGCGCAGCGAGGGCGAGCGATTCGCGGTAGCAGGATTCGAGGATTTCGTCTTCGTGGTGAGTGCCGCCGCGCCAGATTGGCCCGACGGTGTGGATGACCCGTTTGGCGGGCAGGCGCCCTGCGGTCGTGGCGACGGCTTTGCCTGCCGGAAGTCCGTCGGGCAGAGGGCCTCGGCGCAAGGCTTTGCATGCTGCGAGTATCTCAGGCCCTCCAGCCCTGTGGATGGCGCCGTCGACGCCGCCTCCGCCCATGAGGCTGGAGTTTGCGGCATTGACGATGGCGTCGCAGGCGAGGGTAGTGATGTCCCCGACGCCCACGATGCAGAGGCCATCAGGAGAGCGATACAGCTCTTTCATGATTCATCCTCCGTCCCCTGGCTGGGAGCATTCTTGCGTGCTTCGAGCAGCGCGTTGATCTTTGCGATGAGGGCTTCGAAATTGAGGGGTTTCGAGAAGAATGCGTCTGCTCCGGCTTCGGTCATTTGAGACTGTGCCTCTTCCTGCGCTATCCCCGTCATTGCGATGACTGCCGGTTGGCCGAGCGATTCGTCCGAGCGTATTTTTTTACAGAGCGAAAGTCCATCCACGCCAGGCAGGTTTAGGTCCAGGAGTACGATCGCGGGGTGGCGCTCGGCGATGAGCTTACCGGCTTCGAATCCGTCGAAGGCCTGGGCGACGCGCAGTGCATCGATTTTTCGCTCGAGCAAGCGTTTGAGGATGGTGTTGAGGTCCTTGTCGTCATCCACGATGAGCGCGAGGTCCAGATCGACGGGCATAGTGAGATCTTCACGCAATTCTTCGGGGACGCGCATGTTCCGCTCTTTTAGAAACGTGACGAGATCTTCGGCATAGACGCGGTACTGGCCGCCGGGCGTGCTGAAAGCTTTCAGATGGCCGCTGTGTATCCAGTTGATTGCTGTTTGGTTGACGACACCACAGAGTCTGGCGACCTCGAGCGCTGAGAAGGTGCGAATCTTATTGCTGAATTTGCTCATTCGATTGCCTCTGAAAATAGCAGATTGCTCCGCATGAATCTGAATATACACAGTAAGGATATTTTATATGGATGAAAAAAGCCAGAGGAAAAATGCGGCCCGCGGCCGCCCGTGCCTAAGAAGGTTCTTTCAAAAAGCAACCGACTTTTTAAATTGATTCTACGTTCTTGCAATTTTCTGCGTATTCCCGTAACGTTACGCTCACTATGGATTCGACAACGACATTTGACGCGGGCGCCATCGAGGCACTTTCGATCGACGAGCTCGCGATTGCGCAGAGAATAGCCGGAGAGCTCGGGGTGCGGCTTTCGCAGGTGCAGGCAGTCTTGAGCCTGTCTGCCGAAGGCTGCACGGTTCCTTTTATCAGCCGCTACCGAAAGGAGCGCACCGGCAACCTCGACGAGGTGCAGGTCCGCGACTGCATTCAGAAGTTCGAAAGCTATAAGAATCTCGAGGAGCGCAGGCTCGAGGTGATCAAGGGCGTATCCGCGCTTGGCAAGCTCGACGCTTTTCTCTATGAGAATATCCGGAAGGCGGCAACGCTCACCGAGCTTGAGGACCTCTGGGCGCCCTTCAAGAAAAAGAAAAAGACACGAGGCATGCTCGCGCAGGAAAAGGGGCTTGGACCGCTGGCAGACCTCATGGCGACGGCGGCGCTCGAGGAGGTCGTGGCGGCGGCGCCTTCCTTCATCCACAGCGATGAAGAACACCCCGAACTCTCTGTCGCGAACGCAGATGAGGCGCTCGCGGGCGCGCGCGACATTCTGGCCGAGCGGCTCTCGCAGGACATGGAAGTCCGTGCCTATGTAAAGCAAGTTGTCCTGCAGCATGGCGAGCTCTCGGTGAAGGGCATAGGCGGTGATGAGAAGCGCGAGCAGTCCACGTATCAGATGTACTGGGATTACAGGGAGCCTCTGTCGACGCTGAAACACCACCGGGTTCTGGCGATAAACCGCGGCGAGCGCGAGGGTGAGCTCGATGTCTCGATCAACATCGACGACCTTCTGGTCGAGGACAGGGTGCTCGAACGGGTGCGGCCGGCCAATGCGCAGCGCAAAGACGCCGTGACCGATGGCCTTGCGCGCCTTCTTTTGCCTGCGGTGCGCCGGGAGATTCGTTCCTACCTCAGCGAGAACGCGGAGTCGCACGCGATCGAGGTGTTCAGCACGAATCTGCGCAACCTGCTCATGCAGCCGCCCCTGCGGGGCACGCGCGTGCTCGGCATCGATCCGGGCATTCGGACGGGGACAAAGTGCGCGGCACTCGACGAGACGGGTAAATTCCTCGACTACTTCGTGATCAACCAAGAGACGAAGCCCGAGCAGGGAAAGAAGGACATCGCCGCAGCGGTGACGAAACACAGGCTGTCGGTGATCGCGGTGGGCAACGGCACAGGCAGCCATGAAGTTCAGAAGCTTGTTGCAGAGACGATCGCGGACAACCATCTCGACTGCCGCTTTGCGGTGGTGGACGAGGACGGGGCATCGGTGTACTCGGCGAGCGACCTTGCGCGCGAGGAATTTCCCGAGCTCGACCTGACTATCCGAGGCGCGATCTCGATTGGCCGACGCCTGCAGGACCCGCTTGCGGAGCTCGTCAAAATCGACCCTAAGAGCATCGGCGTGGGGCTCTATCAGCACGATGTGAACCAGAAACAGCTCGCGGAGCAGCTCGACGAGGTAGTCGGCTCGGTCGTCAACCAGGTCGGTGTGAATCTGAACACCGCGAGCTCCTCGCTTTTGAGATATGTGTCGGGCATCAATACGAGTTTGGCCAGGAAAATCGTTAAATTCCGCGATGCGAGCGGCGTGATCCGCAACCGTTCGCTGCTTCGGGAGATCCCTGGGTTGGGCGAGAAGACATTCGAGCAGTGCGCCGGCTTTCTCAAGATTCCCGAGAGCGAGAATCCGCTCGACAACACCTGGGTACACCCCGAAAACTACGCGCTTGCGGCTGAAATTCTGCCGATTTTGAAGTCCGGCAGAGACCCCTCCCGCGAGGAACGCGCCGCGCTCAAAGAAAAGTACGGCGTCGGCGACATCACCCTCGACGACATTATCGTCGAGCTCAAGAGACCCAACCGCGACCCGCGCGAGGATTTGCCGCCGCCGCTTCTGCAGCAGGGGGTGCTTTCGTTCGAGGATCTCCAGCCCGGCATGAAAGTGAAGGGTAAGGTGAAGAACGTGGTCGATTTCGGCGCCTTTGTCGATATCGGCATCAAGGAGAGTGCGCTCATCCATGTGTCCGAGATGGGCGACCGCTTCGTGAAAAATCCGATGGAAGTGCTGCGCGTGGGCGACCTGAAGGAATTTACGATCATCAGCATCGATCCTGTGCGGCGGCGCATCGGGCTGTCGCTCAAGATGCAGGCGAAGGCGCAGCCAGGGCAGGCCTCCGGAAGCGAGGGAGGCTCGGAAGGGCGCCATGTCGTCCCTTCGACAGGCCGGCAGGCTCCCAAGGGGCGCCCTCTCCGCGAAGGCAGCGA
>DIXD01000055.1:18594-19283 GCA_002435985.1 Spirochaetaceae bacterium UBA6089 | reverse complement strand
ATTCTAGAGCTCGTCAATGCAGACGTAGTGCCGGTGGTGCCTGAAAAGGGCTCGCTCGGCGCCTCGGGAGACCTGGCGCCGCTCGCACATGTCGCACTGGTGCTGATAGGAATGGGCGAGGCGGTGTATAGGGGGAAGCGCATGGCCGGGGCGCTCGCTCTCACGGAAGCGCACATCGAGCCGCTTGTGCTCGAGCCGAAAGAGGGCCTTGCGCTCATCAATGGGACGCAGGCCATGACGGCAATTGGAGCCTTGGCCGTGTATGACGCCCTTATGCTGTACCGGAGTGCGACCATTGCATCGGCTATGACCTTCCAAGCCCTCCGCGGCATTACGGAAGCCCTCGACCCGCGCATTCACGAGCTCAGGCGACAGAAAGCCCAGATCGAAGCGGCCCAAGACCTGCGTCGCCTCCTTGAAGATTCGCGTTTGATCACCAAACCTTCGGGGACACGGGTCCAGGATGCCTATGCGCTCCGCTGCATTCCACAAGTCCATGGCGCATGTCTTGCTGCGATTCAGCATGTGTGGGAGGTGATCGCCGCGGAACTGAACGCGGTCACCGACAACCCCCTTATTTTCCCTCATGTACTCTATGAAGGCGGAGACATTCTTTCGGGAGGCAACTTCCACGGCGAACCACTGGCACTCGTCCTCGACTATCTAGGAATTGCGGCTTCGGAGTTGGC
>DIXD01000055.1:1367-18545 GCA_002435985.1 Spirochaetaceae bacterium UBA6089 | reverse complement strand
GCCCATCCGGCAAGCGTCGATTCCATCCCATCGAGCGCAAACCAGGAAGACCACGTGTCGATGGGGACCATCGCTGCGCGTAAGGCGAGGCAGATCGTCGATAACGCAGGACGCGTCGTCGCGATGGAAACGCTTGCGGCCTGTCAGGCGCTCGACCTGCGCGCGATTCAATTTG
Organism: Spirochaetaceae bacterium UBA6089; assembly: GCA_002435985.1. GTDB lineage: Bacteria > Spirochaetota > Spirochaetia > Treponematales > Rectinemataceae > Rectinema. The sequence goes on along the minus strand of DIXD01000055.1, from coordinate 18,370 downwards.
GCATCCCTTCGATCGAACATTCTTTATCCCCCGCCACCGCTTCGGTATATCGAACGGTGCGCGCGGCAGTCCGTTTTACCGACAAAGATCGCCCCATGTATCCCGACATCGATGCGGTAGTGACGCTGCTGCGCGACGAGAGCCTCTGTGCGAGTATGGGCCGATGGAGCTGGAACCCCGAACCCGTTGCTCCTCCTGAAGATTATGTCTAAAATTAGTCCAGTCTCGTATTAGGAGTATCGCATATGGTAACAAAGCGCGATCACGGCATACACCTCGACAGAACTTCCCCGCAGGAGCGGGCTAAGCTTATTTCCTACATCAACATAAAGCTGCGGAGTCTCGGGTTGCCCGTCTATTCAAAAGAGGGTACAGGCTTTGTGCAGCTCGCTGCCGACATGCTCGAGAGTTTTAGACAGAAGGATAGGCTTCTTCCCAGAATTCTTCCTCCATCGGACCAGAGAATTCAGAATTTTATCGACAAGTATCTCGCGGATCTTGGATTGGCACACGTGCCGCAGCTGCCCGGAAACACGCTCGTGCTCGACCGATACGGCATGGCCCGGGAGCTCTCTCTGCCTCCCGATGGGCACAAACACGTCTCTCCCACTCTTACCTCATACCGCGTGCGAAATGGTGTGCTGCACAACCCTAAGAGCGACCGTCGGACAACCGAAGGGGTCTTCCACATCGCCGAAGGCGGCCTCCCCATTCCGTACGACAAGAAGGCGGTCCCGAAACTGACCTTTGCAAAGATTCTTGAAGCTGCGCTCAATCCTCCCATGGAATTGCTCGAACTCCCCTTCACTGCGGGCGAGAACGACAAGGCGTACACCTTTGTGTCGGTATTGCTGCGCCCGATAGTGCGGCCCGAAATTCCGGGTTACTGCGAAGAGAGCTCTATGGAAATGCGCTTCTTCGCCCCCGGCTCGCTCGTGGCGAATGTCGACTTCGTCGAGAGTATTTTTGGCAACTCAGGAGATCCCTTCATTCCGGAGAACGATGCGTCGATCGACCCCGTACACTGGACGGGAACGACCGGCTGCATCATTCTGGCGACGCACCTCACCGAACTCACCAAAAAGGAACTCGGACTACCACACTGGGACAATGCGACCGAGCGGCAGCGCCGCGACGGCATGTGCTGGCGTGAACCAACCGAAAAATACAACGACGGGCGGGCTTTCAAGATCACGGCGCGCGATGCATCGGGAGTGATCATCTCCATCATCGCGGACAACTATTTCGGTTACACGAAAAAAGAGGTCAAGTCCCACATCTCCTACTCTGCGAACCTCCTGGGCCTTGTGGAGGAGGAGCATGCAGGTGGTGCCCTCGTCTTTCCATCCTACAATCTCGGCACTCGCTTTGTGCCCGACACCAACCTCAAATCCAAGGGGCACAGCCTCCACGATGTCTATACTGTCATGCGCGGCCGCATCGAAATGAAAGAAAAAGGCTATGCGGTCGACCTTACTTTTCCGAATATCATGTATCTTCCCGAGGATGCTTATATCTCCCTCGAGGACCAGCAGGCGCACTGGGTCAACGAAGGCAAGGAAGAGTCTCTGAGGGTTCTGCCGGGATACATCTACGTGCACCCCACAGGCTATCGTGTACACATGGAGCGACATCCCACGACCGGCGCGTGGCGCCTCATCGGCACTGCGGCAGAGGGGCTTTTGTGTCACAAGCCATGCACGGTATCGGGCGGCGGTAAATCCGAAATCTCAAAGTCGATCAACGATGCGATCACGTACATGCCCATCATCATTGCCGACTTCGAAAAAGACATGAAAGCCGTGCGTGAGATCATCGAAAAGGATTACGGCAACCGCTTCCGCGACGAACTGGAAAATCACGGAAAAGACGCACGCCCCGTCCTGTCGCCGAAACGCTCTCTCGGTTCGGTGATCAAACTGCTTTCACCCTCGCCCGCGTACAACGACGAATACAACGAATGGCTCCGTTCGATCCCCGAGCGCATCAAGAGTCTCGTCTTTTTGGTCAAGCGTTTTTACCAGCCGGACTGGGGTAATGACTGGGCCTCGCACTTTTCGGTCGATGCGGTCAACGGCACGACGGGGAACATCCTCAAGTTCGAGGGGCGGCCGATCATGGGCTCCTATTTGCGAGTGGGCAAGAACGAAAACGGTATGAACCGTTTCTTCAAGCTGAGACAGGACTTTATGCCCGCCTTCAAGCTTCAGTGGGAAGACGACATCTCCGCATCCATCATCGTCCCTGCAAACCAGCTCGAAAACCTGCCCGAGTGGGCCACGAAGCACCCCAGCCTCAAATTTGCGAAGAACTGCGAGGCGCGCTTCTTCCAACGCCCCGACGACGCCATCATCCGGGGCTACGACAAGCAGACCGAAAAGGACCTGTCGCGTCAAGACAATTTTCTCTCGAACTTCGAGCCGCTCACCCGAGCCGATGCTTCACGTATCATCGAAAACACCATTCATTTCTATGAATACACTGAGCCCATGAGGAAATTCATCGACGAGGCCGAAAAGGATTCCAACTTCGAATACTTCGTCGCATCCAACAGCTTTCGACTCGTCGACGGCGCCCCCTCTAAAAACCCGCGCTATCTCCAGCTCGACCCCACCTATGTCAACCCAGAGGCGCGGTACCTCGCCGAGCTCGGCCCGCGGCTCTATCGCCGCATTCCTGCAGACAAGCCGCTTCCGCAGCCTATAGGTGCAGTCTTGCCCGGCAGGCGCAACAATCCGCCCGACCCCAAGGCCGGCATACGGTCACTCGCGGTCTACGGCCCCATCCATTATCAAGAGCTGCCGGAACTCTTCATGGACTTTGTATGCTCGCTTACCGGCAAAAGCCCTTCGACCACCGGCGCAGGCAGCGAAGGGGCGCTCACCAAGGGCCCCTTCAACGCCCTTGTGGCCACCAGTGATCTCAACAATGCGCTTCTCGGCTTTATTCTGACGGGGTATTCAGGCTTCACGACGGCGGCGGGGCATATTGGACACAAATATAAAGTAGACCACGACATATCACTTCTGATGCCCGAGCTATGGGCACGACTCGGGCCCGAAGAGCGCGATCCGGAGTTCTTGAAAAGCCATGGGTACCTCGAAAAAGTCGATGATTTCACGTATAAAGGAAAGCTCGTTCCTGCCTCGCGACTCGGATGGCGCATAACGCCGCTCTTTGCGGCGACCTATCTGGGGCGACTGTTCGATACGCCGTCCGTGGTGTTCCCCGAAGACATGCTGAGGCCCGAACTTCAGTCGCTCGAGGAGTTCGTCGACGGCATCGACAACATTGCGGCCGCGATGGAAAAGTCCGCAAAAGCCTACTTCGAGGATGGATCATACGAGGCTGCGATACCGCCGCTCAAAGCGGTGCTCTCCGTCATGGCATACGGCAGCTACGAAGGCAAAAGCATTCAGGACCCCGAAGTTCGTCGACTCTTCGATCGCGATTACGTACTCAGCTCGGACTGGTATAGAGCTCGGCTCGAACACTACCGCGAACGTCAGATCTCCTATATTGAATCGTCAATTTCGTATCTGCGCAAATTTCTCGCGGAGAGGGCCGAGCCCAAAAGCCTGACCGAACGCAGAGTGCAGGCCGAGCTCTCAAACGCCCATAACCGGCTTGAACAGCTCATGACACCGAACTTTTTCGAGCGAATCGAGGGCTCGATCGGTCTCGATTTTCTGTATTCATGACGCATACGGCTTAGACATGCGCAGGCAGGGCACAGCATCGTATTTTGTCTTCAACATCGGGGAACTTTGGACCCCTAAGGGAGCTGTTGCAGCTGCAGGCGCCGCGATGCAGAACATAACGAAACTGCATGGCGCCTGTCTCTATATCAAAGATGGCCGCATTGCATGGGTCGGCGAAGAAGGGCTGCTGCGCGCCTCCAATTCGGCCATCGCCCGCGAAGCGCTCGACGCAGCCCCCTATGACGCCGAAGGGCGCTCTTGCATACCGGGCATTGTTGATAGTCACACCCACTTTATTTTTGCCGGATGGCGCGATGAAGAATTTTTCTGGCGCGCCCAGGGAGTCCCTTACATGGATATCCACCAGCGGGGAGGCGGTATCCAGAGCAGCGTACTCGCCACCCGCGCCGCTTCCCTGGAAGAATTGATTCTTCTCGGCCGAAAGCGTCTCGACACAATGCTCTCCATGGGGATCACCACAGTGGAGGGCAAATCCGGCTATGGCCTCGATGTGGATACAGAGTTCCGCCAACTCTATGCAATGCGTGAGCTTGCCCATGCGGGCCTGCCCGATATTGTGCCGACATTTATGGGGGCGCATTCGATTCCTCCGGAATTTAGAGGCCGTCCCCGGGCTTATCTTTCCTTTCTGGCAGAAGAGGTGCTGCCGCGTGTAAGGCGAGAACGCCTAGCCCACTTTGTCGACATCTTCTGCGAAGAGGGAGTGTTTGGCATCGAGGATTCGCGCTGGTATCTCGAGCAAGCCCGGGCAGCCGGCTTCGCGCTCAAAATCCATGCCGACGAGCTCACCCCCCTAGGCGGCACCGCCCTCGCCGCACAACTCGGAGCCGTCAGCGCAGACCACCTCCTCAAGGCTTCCGACGACCACATCGCTACACTCGCCGCCTCGGGCACAGTCGCCTGCCTGCTTCCGCTCACCGCCTTCAACCTCAGAGAGCCCTACGCCGGCGGCCGCCGCTTTATCGATGCCGGCTGCCCGGTGGCCTTAGCGAGCGACTTCAATCCAGGCTCCTGCTATAGTCAATCCATACCCCTCATTTTCGCCTTGGCGGTGCTGTATATGGGCATGTCCATCGAAGAGACGCTCACCGCCCTCACCCTGAACGGGGCGGCGGCACTCGAACGTGCTGCATACACCGGCAGCATCGAAGTCGGAAAAGACGCGGACTTCCTCTTGCTGGATGCGCCTTCGCCAGCCCACCTCGCCTACCATGTGGGGATGAATCTCGTGCACACAGTGTTCAAGCGCGGCATGCCTGTGTGGCAAAACGGCAATACCGTCAACTGAAGCAGACTCTTTCGATCGGCGGCTGTATGTGTTAACCACTACACGTGTTTGCCTGCAGCTCGCGTAGCTTGGATTCTGGTCGCAGTAAAGATGATGACCGCCACCAGCACACCGGCAAAGGCCACGACAATCGCCTGGCTTGGCTCCTCTCCATACGCGAAGAGACCCAGCAGCAACATCGCCGTAGGCGTGATGTACTGAAGAAAGGCCATAAACTGTAGGCTGATGCTCGTCGCCGCGACGCCGAAGAGCAGAAGAGGTATTGCCGTCACTACGCCCGCCAGGGCGAGCAATATGCTCACTCCCAATCCTTCACTCACGAAGGCTCCACCGCCCTGCGCATGGATCACCGCCAGAAAAACCAGCGCAAAGGGTGTAACAAAGAAGGTCTCGAGCGCAAGGCTGGTGATCGGCGGGAAATTGAGCTTTTTCTTCGTGGCCCCATACAGCGCGAAGGTAACGGCGAGAAACAGCGACAGCCAGGGGACCTTCCCATAGAGAAGCCCCGCCGCGACAATGCTGATCGCCGCGATGCCGACCGCGACCCCTGTCCATCTGTCTATTTTCTCACGAAAAAACAAGCCGCCCAGCACGACAGAGAGAAGTGGATTGATGTAGTATCCGAGCGCTGATTCGATGACATGGCCGGAGGTGACGGCATAGATATAGAGTCCCCAGTTGAGGGTCACAAGAAGTGCCGCACAGAAGACGAGCACGACATTCCTTCTCGTGCTCAGGGCGTCCCGGAGGCTCTTCATGTCTTTTGTTCCTGCCAGAAGCACAAGACAGAATACGGCAGCCCACAGGATTCGGTGGGCCAATATCTGTAGTGGATCTACCTCCGAGAGGAGTTTCCAGTAGATGGGCAAAATCCCCCACATCCCATAGGCCAGCGCAGCGGACCAAAAACCCTGTCTCCTGCTAAATCCTTCAGCCATACTTCACCTTAATGAAAAAAGAGCCGCCACATCAGGACGGCCCTTGTAATATTCACCATGCAGCATCACTTCGCATTCGCAAGGTGAGCCTTACAAATCTTACATATTTTGACCTTTTTTCCCTCGATCTCCTGCTCGTAGACCACTTTGACGCCCGTACGCCCACATACGGGGCATGTACCGCGTCCACCTGCAAAAACTTCTTTGAGACCCTTGCCTCTATGTGCTTTGGACATTTCGATTTCCTCCCTGTGACCCTCAGGCCTACTGCTTCTTTGCCTTGCGCGCGGCCTTGCGTTTGTCGCGCTCGGCTCTCTTTACGTCGGCCTTCTGATCCACCAGTTCGAGCACCACAAGGTTTGCGGCGTCGTTCGCACGATCACCGAGCTTGAGAATGCGAGTATAGCCTCCATTGCGCTCCTTGAAGCGTGGTCCGATATCGGTGAACAGCTTTGCCACCGCATCTTCGCCATAGAGCCTCGCAGAGGCGATCCTGCGATTGTGGACGGAATCGACCTTGGCCCTCGTAATGAGCTTCTCCGCCGCACGCCTCGCCTCGATCGCCTTCGCCTTCGTAGTTACGATCTTCTCCTCTTTGAGGAGCACCGTAACCATATTGCGAACAAGAGCCTTGCGGTGAGCGGCGACTCGGTTCAGTTTGTTATAGCCGATCTTATGCTTCATCGCTCTCTTCCTTTTTCATATTGAGTTTGATGTGATTTCTCAGCGCGGAGTAATCCGTCATACCGAGGGTCAGGTTCCATTCGGTTAGTTTCGACTTGATCTCCTGGAGAGACTTCTTTCCGAAGTTGCGGGTCTTGGTGATTTCTTCTTCGGTCTTCTTCGTGAGATCGCCGATGGTCCTGATATTTGCATTCTTGAGGCAGTTGAATGAGCGCACCGAGAGTTCGAGCTCCTCGACGGGCATATTCAGAATCTGGCGAACACGCTCTTCGATCTCGTCGCTTGTCTCCTCGCCGCCGGCCTCGCTCTCGTCGAAATTCACGAATATCGAGAAGTGGTCCTTCGCGATTTTCCCGGCCTCGCCGAGGGCGTCCTCCGGGCGAATCGTCCCGTCGGTCCATATCTCGAGCACGAGCTTGTCGTAGTCAGAGCGTTGCCCGACTCTGGTCGGCTCTATGGCGTATTTCACCTTCGTCACGGGCGTAAAGATCGCATCCATCGGGATCGTGCCCACAACGTCGATAAATTTTTCGTTCACTTCGCTCGGGACATACCCGCGGCCAAGGTTCACCTGAAGCTCCAAGCCAAGGTGAACAGTCGGATCAAGGCTCGCGATCTTGAGATCTGGGTTGAGCACGACAAGTTGGCTTTGCTCTGCAAAAAAACCACCTCGCAGCTCCTCGAGCCCCTTGATCTCATAGTCGAGCGTGAGCTCTTCCTTGTCGTTTGGAAGCCGCAGTCGCAATCTCTTTAGGTTGTTCAAAACTTCGATGGTGTCTTCCACCACGCCGGGGATCGTCTCGAACTCGCTCGTGATCACATGCGGGGCACCTTCGTCATCGTATCGAGTGATGCGGACGGCAGTGATCGCATACCCCTGAATAGAAGACAGCAGGATGCGGCGCAGGGTATTCCCGACAGTAGTTCCATAACCCGGCTCAAAAGGATATGCCACGAACTTTCCATAGGTGTCGGTCGACTCGCTCTGTTCGTAGGTAATACCCTTCGGCCTCTTGAAACCTTTAAGTAGGCTTTTGCGCGCCATTTCCGCTCCTTATTTCGAGTACAACTCGACGACCAGCTGCTCTTTGATGTCCGCGGTATCTGTTACATCCTGTCGCTGCGGGTTGATCACATAACGGCCGGTCATTTCATCGACATTGACCTCAAGCCACGGCATAACGCCGGACCTCTGTACTTCTTCGAGTGCATGGCGAACTGTATCCATTTTTTTGGCTACCCCGATCACAGAGATCATATCGCCTGGCTTGACGAGATAGGAAGCGACATCCACACGCTTGCCGTTCACCGCAATGTGGCCATGGTTGACGAGCTGCCGGGCTTGAGCCCGCGAGGTTGCAAAGTGCAGGCGGTATACGACATTGTCCAATCTGCGCTCGAGAAGAATGATCAGGTTATCGCCGGTCTTGCCGGGCAGACCAAGAGCCTTCGTAAAAATATTGTGGAACTGCTGTTCCATGAGACCATACGTGCGTTTGAGCGCCTGCTTCTCGCGAAGCTGCACGGCATACTCCGATTTCTTCCCAATCCTCGTCTTCGGCGCTTTGCCTGGAGGAAGGCGCTTCTTGTTGATCGGGCATTTGTCGCTCCGGCAACGATCACCCTTCAAAAAGAGTTTCCTGCCCTCTGCACGACAAAGTCTGCACACAGGTCCAGTATATCTAGCCATTCTGTAACCCCCTCTCAGATACGGCGGGCCTTCCGAGGCCTGCAGCCATTGTGGGGAATCGGTGTCACATCGTTGATCGATTTGACCTTAAGCCCCATGACGCCGAGCTGGCGGATTGCGGACTCACGGCCGATGCCGGGCCCTTTTACGTACACATGTGCTTCCCTTAGGCCGGCCTGCATCGCTTTCTGCACTGCGGCCTCCGTCACTGTCTGCGCGGCAAAAGGTGTAGATTTCTTCGCGCCGCGAAATTCATGGCTCCCTGAGCTCGACCATGAAATCGTATTCCCGTTGAGGTCGGTCACGGTAACAATCGTATTGTTGAAGGTCGCCTGGATGTAGACATTTCCTTCGTATACGCTCTTTTTCTCTTTTCTCTTCTTAGTCTTTGTCTTTGTCGTAGTCGCAGCCACGTTCATGCCCCTCCGTTAGACGGCCTTCTTTTTGTTCGCAACAGTCTTTCTCTTACCCTTGCGCGTACGCGCATTCGTCCTCGTCCGCTGGCCGCGAACGGGAAGACCTCTGCGGTGGCGTAGGCCTCGATAGCAGCCAATATCCATAAGACGCTTGATATTCAGCGCGATCTCGGTTCTCAAGCGGCCTTCGACTTTATAGTCGTTTTCGATGACTTTGCGAAGCTCGTTGATCTCTTCATTCGAAAGATCGTTGATTCTCTTATTCGGATCGATGCCGGTAGTCTCACAAATCTGAAGTGCGCTGGATCGCCCTATCCCATAGATATAGGTGAGGGCAATGTCGACATGCTTATTAGGGAGATCAACTCCCGCAATACGCGCCATGAACTTCCTCCTGCTCTCAGCCTTGTTTCTGTTTGTGCTTGGGATTGTCGCAGACAATCCTCACCACGCCATTGCGCCGTATCACCTTGCATTTATCGCAGATTTTCTTGACGCTCGTTCTGACCTTCATGGGTTCCCCCTATTCGCAAACACGCAATTAAATACCATTTATACAAAAATTACTATAGGTTCCTCGACCTGATATGGCCTTTTCGCACAAGACCATCGTGATGATGCATCTTGAGAAGCGCTTCCACCTGCGCCATGGTATCGAGATCGACACCAACCAGGATGAGCAGCGAAGTGCCGCCCAGCAGATACGCCAACTCGCTCGGGAAATTAAAGAGCCGCTGCACGAGGGTCGGAAGAAGTGCGATAAGAGCAAGGAACAGCGATCCGGGTAGAATGATTCGGTTGAGCACCCGCGTAAGGTACTCTTCCATCTTGTCGCTTCTGATTCCCGGAATGGACCCCCCATTCTCCCGGATATTTTTGGAAATCTCTTGAGGATTCAGCGTCACCTGCGTATAGAAGTACGCAAAGAAGACGATGAAAATCACATAGAATAGATTATACCAGAATCCTTCCGGCCTGAGCCAATACGAAAAATCCCTCAACCACTTTGCCTGGACGCCGAAACTCTGCGCTATCTGCAAGGGAAAGGTCAGAAGACTCGACGCGAAGATGACGGGGATGACGCCCGAGGGATTGATCTTGAAAGGGATGTAGGTATTCTGCGCGCCGTACATGCGCCGGCCCACGATGCGCTTCGCATAGTTGACAGGTATTTTCCGCTGCCCCTGCTGTTCGACTACGACGAGCGCCACTACCACGACGAACATAATGAGTACGACGATGGCATACACGGCGTTGATCTCGCCTATCTGAATCTTTTTGATGAGCTCATAGGTCGCATTCGGCAGGCGCGCCACAATACCGGCAAAAATCAAAAGTGAAATGCCGTTGCCGATGCCCCGCTTGGTGATCTGTTCGCCGATCCAGACGAGGAACATCGTGCCTGTCGTCACGGTGAGAACTGCCACGATCGTATAGAGCGTGCGGTTGGACATCGCAATCGCGTTGGGGATACGGTCCGCCCACACGGTCACGGAGAAGCTCTGAATGATGGCGATCGCGATGGTCCCAATGCGTGTCCAACGCGAAATCTTGCGCCGCCCGCCCTCTTCTTCCGCGATGCTCTTGAGCTTTGGAAAGATGACGATCAACAGCTGCATGATGATCTGCGCGCTTATATAGGGCATGACGCCCATCATGAAGAGTGAGAAATTCTTGAATGCACCACCTGCGAAGAAATCGAGATAATCGGTTATGCCACCGAGGCCGGTGCTGGACTGTTGCGCGAAATATGACTGCAACGCGCTCGCATTGATACCGGGAATGGGCAAAAAAGTGCCCAGACGAAAAACCACAAGCCAGAACAGAGTAAAGAATATTCTATCTTTCAATTCCTTGACTCTGAAAATATCAACGAGTGTACCAGCCATTCGCTCCTGCCTTTACTACTCAGTTATCCGCCGAGGAGCCGATTGCAGCAGGCACTTCCACCTTGCCGCCAGCGGCTTCGATTTTTGCCTTTGCGCCGGAAGAGACCGCATCGACGCTCAAGGTGAGCGCAACGCTGATCTGACCTTCGCCGAGGACCTTGACAGGCAATTCAGGCTTTCGCACGAGTCCTTTCTGGAACAGGGCTACGGTGTCGACCGTGTCGCCGGCCTGAAATTTGCCTTCGATGTCGCGGAGATTCACGATCTGGTATTCTTTACGGAAGGGATGATTGGAAAAACCGCGACTAGGCAGGCGCCTGTAGAGAGGCATCTGTCCACCTTCGAAGCCGGGATAGGTCTTTCCGCCCGAACGCGACTGCTGCCCCTTGTTGCCGCGACCAGCCGTTCCGCCCGAACCCGAGGCATCACCTCTGCCGACGATGTGTTTTTTCTTGTTCGCGCCTTCCGGGGCGTGGAGATCGAAATCAGGCATCACTCAACCTCCTTGGTTTCAACCAGATGCCGCACTCTATTCACCATGCCAAGAATTTGCGGGCTTGCTTCCTGGATAGTACTCGAACCGATTTTCCTCAGCCCCAGACAGCGGACCGTCGCACGCGCCTTCGGCTTCTGGCCGATGGTGCTGCGAACCAATGTTATTTGAATTCTGGCCATGATCAACTCCACATATCTTTGAGCGTCTTACCCCGGTTTTTCGCCACCTCCTGAGCATCGAGCAGCTGGCTAAGACCGGAGAATACGGCCCTTACTACGTTTACGGATGTGCGTGAGCCGACGCACTTAGAAAGGATATCGACGTAGCCTGCACATTCCATGATGGCACGCACGGGACCGCCGGCGATGACTCCCGAACCAGGGAAGGCCGGCTTGATATAGACCGTCGTCGCCTTGTATTTGCATGTCACCTCATGAGGCAGCGTGCCTTTCTTCAGAGGCACGGTGACCATCGCGCGTTTCGCCTTCTCGACACTTTTGCGGATCGCCTCGGTGACGTCGTTCGCCTTGCCGAAACCAAATCCGACATGGCCTTGCTTGTCACCGACGACCGTCAATGCGGAGAAAGAAAACCTACGGCCGCCTTTCACGACTTTGGCGGTCCTGTTCAACTGAATCAGCTTTTCGATGTAGCCTTCCTGCACACCAGAATCTTCTCTTCTCGTTCTTTCCACAACAGCCCCCTAGAATGTAATGCCGGCTTTTCTGGCACCATCGGCGATCGCCTTCACGACACCGTGGTACTTGTAGCCGTTTCTATCGAACACTACCTGGGTAATGCCTTTTTCCAGGAGCCGTTTGCCGAGTTCCTCACCGATCGTCGCCCCGGTCTGGACAGTGGGCCGAAGGCTGCGGAATTGCTGTTCCATCGTCGAAACACTCGCAAGCGTGTACCCCGCCTCGTCGTCAATCGCCTGCACATAGAGGTGGAGGTTCGATCGGAACACGGACAGACGCGGCTTCTGCGCAGTGCCCGTCATGGTCTTGCGAATATGGGCTCTGCGTTTCTCGCGCCTGCGAATCTTATCTGATAGTTCTCTTACGCTCATGCTCTCTGCCTCACTTCACGCCGGTCTTGCCGACTTTCCTGCGGATCTTCTCTTCTTCGTAGCGGATACCCTTACCCTTGTAGGGCTCGGGTACGCGGAGAGACCGCACTTCACTGGCAAATTTGCCGACCTTGGCATAATCGATGCCTTCGATGACAATCCTCTGTCCGTTCTGTTCGACAGAAGCCTTGAGACCTTCGGGAATCACCGCAACGACATCGGTCGAATATCCGATATTGAGCACCAGAAGATTGCCTTGTACTTCGGCGCGATACCCGACACCGCTCACCACAAGCACTCGCTTAAAGCCCTGGCTCACTCCAGTGACCATATTATTGAGCAAACTGCGATACAGCCCATGGTATGCTCTCGCTTGCTTGGAATCATTCTTGCGCTCCACGACTGCAGTACCGTCCTTGACGGCAATCGTAACGTCGGGGCGGTATTCCTGAGAAAGCCTGCCTTTCGGTCCCTCGACATGGAAGACTGTCGGTTCGACAGTCAGCTTTACCCCCTGCGGGATCACAACAGGCCGCATTCCAATTCTCGACATACATGTACCTCGCCTTACCAGACCGTGCAGATGAGTTCGCCGCCGACCTGCTTCTCCAGGGCTTTCCTGCCCGTGATGATGCCATCGGAGGTCGAAACGATCATGATTCCATAGCCATTGAGAATGCGCGGCATGTCGCGGTATCCGGTATAGACGCGCCGGCCCGGCTTGGAAACCTTACTCAGCCCATGAATGATGGGGTTGTTTTCCTCGTCATACTTGAGAAAAATGCGGATAAGATTCTGGCCCTCGGTCTGAATCTTCTTGAAATTCTTGATATAGCCCTCGGTCTTGAGGATCTTCACGATCTCAAGCTTGAGCTTGGAAGTCGGGATGTCGACTTTCTCGTGCCGGGCCATATTTGCGTTCCGGATTTTAGTCAGCATGTCCGCAATGGGATCAGATACGCTCATTGCACCCTCCTACCAGCTCGATTTCGTCACGCCCGGTAATTTGCCTTCGGAAGCGAGCTTTCGAAAACAAATGCGGCACATATCGAATTTTCTCATATAGCCGCGAGATCTTCCGCAAATCTTGCACCGACGCACCAGACGAGTCGTGTATTTCGGCGTCTTCAACGCCTTTAGAATCATCGCTTTTCGAGCCATGTACGCCTTCCTTATTTCCTGAAGGGCATGCCCAGTTTGGCAAGAAGGCTCTTCGCCTCCATGTCAGTCTCGGCTGTCGTTACAATCGAGACACTGAGCCCCATAACCTTCTCGATCTTGTCGAAATCAATTTCCGGGAAAATGATCTGTTCGGTAAGACCAAGGGTGTAATTGCCATGACCATCGAATCCGTTCGGATTGACGCCACGAAAATCCTTGACGCGCGGAAGCGCGACATTCATGAGCCTGTCGAGGAACTCCCACATCTGGTTTCCCCTGAGCGTCACGCGGGCACCGATCTCCTGGCCTTTGCGAATCTTGAAGTTCGCGATGGATTTCTTTGCCTTCGTCTTGACCGCATGTTGACCGGTGATGATTTCGATGTCGCCTATCGCGGCATCGAGCAGCTTCTTGTTCTCGCGTGCCTCGCCGACTCCCATCGATACGATGACCTTGACCAGCCGGGGCACCTGCATCTTGGAAGCATACCCAAGCTCGCTGAAGAGCTCCGGGGACACTTTTTCACGATACAGTTTTTTCAGCCGGGGAATGTATACTTTCGTCTGAGCCATCAGAGGACCTCCCCGCATTTTCTGCAGACTCTCTTTTTCTGGCCATCGATGAGCTTATAGCCGGCGCGGACGGGTTTGTTGCACTTCTTGCACACGATCATCACGTTCGAAATGTGAAGCGGCGCCTCGATTTCCACAATACCGCCCCGGTCGGTCTGGGATTTCTTCTTCATGGCCTTCTTCACCATGTTGATCCCCGACACGATCACGCGACCCTTCTCATGGTCGATCTTGAGAATCTTACCCTGTTTGCCCCGGTCCTTGCCTGCGATAACCTGAACAAGGTCTTCTTTTCGAAGTTTGTATTTTACATTCGCCATATTCAAACTCCTCACAGGACCTCGGGGGCGAGAGAGATGATTTTCATGTAATCCTTCTCGCGCAACTCGCGCGCTACCGGCCCGAAGATGCGCTTGCCTTTCGGGTTCTTGTTCGCATCGATGATCACGCATGCGTTGTCATCGAACCTGATATAACTGCCGTCGGGCCGCTTGTATTCCTTGTGCGTCCGCACGACGACCGCTTTTTCCACCGACCCTTTTCTGATCGCCGAATTAGGAAGTGCGGACTTTACCGCGACGACGATGATGTCCCCCACGCTTGCGTATCTCCGTCGCGTGCCGCCGAGAACCTTGATGCACTGAACGGTCTTCGCACCTGAGTTGTCGGCGACATTCAGCATGCTTTCTACCTGAATCATAGCTTACTCCCGCTCGTTATTTCGCCCGCTCGACGATTTCGACAAGCCGCCATCGTTTTTCTCGCGATAAGGGCCTACATTCGACCACGGAAACGGTATCGCCGACATGCGCTTCATTGTGCTCGTCGTGGGCTTTTACACGCTTCGTCCTATTGACATACTTTTTGTAGAGGGGATTCAGCTTGCGCATAATGATTTCGACAACAATAGTCTTGTCATTCTTGTCCGAGACTACGATGCCTTGAAGAACAAGCTTGCCCTCAGTCATTTTCTGGATATTCGTATCCACCTTCCATCTCCTGAAGAATTATGCCTTCTTCGTGGCGCCGCTGCGCTGGGCCTCGGCGATCCTCGTTTCGATTCGTGCGATTTGACGGCGAAGATTTCTCTTTTCGAGAGGATTCTCGACATGCCCAACCACCATCTGGAACCGAAGATCAAAATATTTCTTTCTCAGTTCGCTGCGCTTGACAAGCAATTCATCCAGCTTCAAATCTTTGAAGGAATTTTTCATGGCGATCACTCCGTTTCCGTACGCATCGCGAATTTGGTCTTCACTGGAAGCTTAGAGCCGGCAAGGCGCATAGCCTCTTCTGCCACTTTCGGCTCGACGCCGGAAAGCTCGAACAGCACCGTGCCGGGCTTGACCACCGCAACCCAATATTCCGGACCCGGCTTACCACGGCCCATGCGCGTCTCAGCCGGCTTCTTGGAATACGGTTTGTCCGGGAAAATACGGATCCACATTTTGCCGCCACGCTTGATGTAGCGATTGAGCGCGATACGGGCAGCTTCGATCTGACGGTTCGTAATCCAGTGCGGCTCCATGCTCACAAGGCCATAGTCGCCGAACGCGATGGTATTGCCCGAATGCGCCTCTCCGTGGATTCGACCGCGCTGCTGCTTTCTGTGTTTAACTCTCTTCGGTAACAGCATAGATTAGCTCCTTGCCTCACCTTCCACTCGGTCCGCCTCAGGTCTAGGGCTGCTGGGTTTGCGCTCGCCTCGTTCGGGGCGCTCTCCGCGCTCATGGTGCTCACGCCGTTCTTGACCACTCCCCCTGCGCTCTCCGCGAGCCTCGCCTGAGCTCTCTCGCCGCGATCTCTTCGCGAGCTGGCCGGCATCTTCATTCTTATCCTGGGCATATACCATACCCTGGTAAATCCAAACCTTCACACCAATCTTTCCGAAGGTGGTGTCTGCCTCCGCAAAACCATAGTCGATATCGGCACGGAGGGTATGCAGAGGAATTCTGCCATCCTTATGCTCTTCGGTGCGGGACATGTCGGCGCCGCCGAGACGGCCGGAAAGCCTGACCTTGCAGCCCTGCGCCCCTGCCTTCAACGCATTCTGTATTGCGGATTTCATAGCCCTACGGAACGACTGCCGATTTTCGAGCTGACGGGCAATATTCTGAGCGACAATCTGCGCATTGGTATCGACTTTCTTGATCTCTTTAATCTTGATCTGCAGTTTTTTCTGCGTGATCTTCTGAATTTCTGCGCCGATCTTGTCGATATTCGCCCCTTTGGTTCCAATAAGGACACCCGGGCGTGCACTGTGGATCACGATGGTGACGCGCTGTGGATGGCGGATGATCTCGATCTCCGAGATATCTGCTCCCTTGGTCTCCGGAAGCTCAAGAAGACGACGACGGATCGCAAGATCTTCGTGAAGGGTTTTCGCATACTCACGGGGTTCGACATACCAGTGCGAACTCCAGTCTTTGTTGATGCCGATTCTCAATCCGATCGGATTTACTTTCTGACCCACCTTACGCCTCCGTCTTCTTGCCGATTTCGTCGACGATACACGAGATGTGGCACATACGTCTCAACTGCATATCAGCCCTCCCACGGGCACGAAACCAGACCCTCTTAAGCCTCGGGCCCTCATCGATGCGCAGCTCCTTGATGTAGAGCATGTCTTCGCCGAGCTTGCGGTTCTTGTTCAGAGCATTTGCAGCTGCGGAGGAGACCACCTTGCGGATCAGCTTTGCGCCCTTATGTGGCATATTGTCGAGAATGGCCATGGCTTCGACGTATGGCTTGGCGCGAACGAGATCGGCGACCGGGCGCACCTTGAAAGGCGAAGCGATCAGCCATTTCGATGTGGCTCTATAGCCAGTTTTTGTATTCGCCATTTCAGCACCCCTACTTCTTCTCGGCCTTCTTGTCGCTCCCGGCGTGCCCACGGAAGACACGGGTGGCGGCGAATTCGCCGAGCTTGTGGCCAACGAGGTTCTCCGTCACATAGACAGGTATCCACGTCTTGCCGTTATATACTGAGATTGTCTGGCCGACCATTTCAGGAATGATGGTCGATGTGCGGGAGTAGGTCTTGATAAGTTTTTTCTCCCCCACCCTGCTCATCTCGAT
>DIXD01000055.1:0-1340 GCA_002435985.1 Spirochaetaceae bacterium UBA6089 | reverse complement strand
TTGTGTTTATCGCGAGTCTTATAGCCCTTCGCCGGCTGACCCCATGGAGATACAGGTTGTTTGTATCCCTTGCCTTTTCCTTCTCCACCACCATGCGGATGGTCGACGGGGTTCATGACAGTACCGCGCACAGTCGGCCTGATGCCGAGCCATCGCGTACGCCCCGCCTTTCCAATCCGCTCGTTCATGTGCTCATCGTTGCCGACTTGACCGATGGTAGCCATGCATTTCTTGAACACCATGCGCTGTTCGCCCGATGGAAGCCTGAGCACGACATAGTCGCCCTCCTGGGCTGCGATGAGCGCACTCACGCCTGCGGAGCGGGCAAGCTGTCCGCCGCGCCCAAGCGTCAACTCGACATTGTGCACCGTGAAGCCGACCGGAATCTTTTCGAGCGGAAGAGCATTGCCGACTTCCGGCACTGCGTCGGGGCCGGACAAAATCGTCTGGCCGATCTTAAGCCCCTTCGGGCTGAGAATGTAACGCTTTTCGCCATCCACATACGTGATGAGGGCGATGTTCGCGCTGCGGTTCGGATCGTACTCGATGCTGGTCACCTTGCCCGGAATCCCGAACTTATCGCGTCTGAAGTCGATGACTCGATATCGACGCTTGTGACCACCACCATGGTGTCGCACAGAGATGCGGCCATTCGAAGCTCTACCGCCCGTGCTGCTCTTGCCCGCAGTTAGCGACTTGACCGGCCGGTTCTCATTGCTCGTAAGTTCTCCGTTGATCACCTGCACACGGTGGCGAAGTCCGGGCGTTACGGGTCTAAATGTTCTGATCGCCATAGTTCTTCCTCACTTCTCATGCGCCTTCGAACACTCTGATCGTCTCGCCCTTCTGGAGCCTGACAATCGCCTTTTTCCACTCCGCGGTGCGCCCTGCCCTGCCGCGCAAGCGTTTCGGCTTCGAAGTCACGTTGATCACTTTGCAGCTCAAGGGATGTACACCGAAGGTCTTGGCGACCGCTTCCATGATCATCGGCTTCGTCGCCCGAGAATCTACCTTGAAGATGTACTGTCCCGTCTCCCGCATAATATTGCTCTTCTCGGAGAGCACTGGCTCGATAAGAATCGCATCATATTCCATACTCAGCTCTCCTTCGTGACGCCTGCGTAGAACTCATTGAGCTTCGCCGAGGCACCTTCCATCATGACGACTCTGCGAGCATAGAAAAGATCATGTGCGCGCAGGCGATTGTAGGTGAGATAACTCAACCAGGGGATATTCCTGGCCGCACGCTTCACCATTTGATCGTCTTCCTTGAGGATGAGAACCGTCCTCTCGGGATTTTTGACGTCGATCACATTCGCGAGCACCTTCAGAAGATCCTT
>DIXD01000021.1 GCA_002435985.1 Spirochaetaceae bacterium UBA6089 | reverse complement strand
CGAATGCTGATTATCTTATTCTTCGTCGAATCCAGGATGGCCAAAAAAGCACATGCAAGATCCATGGCCGAGCTATGCTTGGCGATCAGATCATCGAAGCGAAAACGTCCCTTTTTGGTCAAGAGTTCGTTGATGAGCACGATTTTTTCGTTGATACTCACTTCTTCGTAGAGGTCGATGATTCGCTCTGAATTAAAGTGGCGAATCATCGAAGTGAAGGTTTTGAGGAGGTCCCACGAATCTGCGGGTATCCAAGAGTCATCTTCAGGTTCGTCATCAAAGGGCAAGGGGCGCTGCAATGCAGATCTCTCGACGAACCACTCGATTTCCATCTCGCGCTGTTCCATAAGTTCCGAAAGTTTCTTAAAGCGGTGATATTCGATAAGTTGGTCGATCAATGTTCTTCGCGGATCATCGATCTCTTCGAGATCATCGTCCGAATGAGGCAGAAGGCTCCTCGATTTGATGTAGAGAAGCGTCGCCGCCATCTGATAGAATTCGGATACTTCGTCGAGGCTGGCCGAAGGGTCGCTGTTCAGACAGTCCAGGAACTGCTCCGTGATGCTCGAGAGATGAATGTCGTAGATGTTCATCTCGTTCTTTTTTATCAAATAAAGCAAAAGGTCCAAAGGACCTTCGAAATCGCGCAGGCGAAAGGTCCGTCCGGTCGAAACATCAACGTCGAATTCTTGCATCATTCTGAGTAAGGCTCATCATACTGACGGTCGTTGACCGGGTAAATACCTTGGGGAGGGAGGGCCGCCGCTAGTCGCTGTATTGAGATGTCCAGTCCAGGATGGAGGAGGTCGTAATCGAGCTCGAGAAGGGGCAGGAGGGCAAATTTCCTTTCGGCAAGCCCCGGATGAGGAATGATCAAATCAGGCTCTGTAATTATTTTTTCCCCATACAGAAGAATATCTATATCGAGCGTGCGAGGACCTTTTTTGATTTCTCTACTTCTGTCTCTTCCGAACCTGGCTTCGATTTCATGAATTTTGTCGAGGAGCCCCCTCGGGCTGAGGTCGGTCATCCCGCACACAGCCATGTTAAAAAAATCTTCCTGATCTTCATGGTAGCGTGCTCGGGAACGCCAGAGGCCAGAAGACCGACATTCCGACAATAGTGCTCTCAGTTCGTCCACTGCCGCCTTTAGAATGGCAGATGATTCCCCTCTATTCGAGCCCAGTCCCAGCCAGACTTTTTCCATCAGATTACATCACCTCTCCTCTGTAGAGAGATCAAAATAAATCCTCGGCCCTGATTCTCGAGTCCTCAGAGCCCTCTTTGTTCTGAGGAGGTCCTTCCACAAATGAGGGGACACCGATACTCCCCTTACTCCCATCCTCCGGTGCTGTCTTTGCCTCCGTGGTCTTGGCTTTGTCGGGATTGAACAGGATATCCCTCACCTGGGCCTCGATTCGTTTGGCTATTTCTAAATTCTGCTCTAGATATGCTTTGGCGTTTTCCCTCCCCTGCCCAATCTTTTCGCTTTCGTAGGTGTACCATGCACCCTTTTTATCTATTACGTTGCACTTGACGGCGGCATCGAGCAAGGAGGCGCTCCAGGAGATGCCTTTCCCAAAAATGATTTCGAGTTCCGCTTTGCGGAACGGAGAAGCAACCTTATTCTTGACGACTTTGACGCGCACCTTGTTGCCGATCGCCTCCTCGTCCTGCCCCCCTTCGATCGTCTCGATACGTCGGACTTCCAGTCGGACCGATGCATAGAACTTGAGGGCATTTCCTCCCGTGGTCGTCTCCGGGTTGCCGAACATAATGCCGATCTTCATGCGTATCTGATTGATGAATATCAAGATAGTCTTGCTTTTCGAGAGCGTCCCTGCGAGCTTGCGCAGCGCCTGGCTCATGAGTCGTGCCTGAAGGCCGACGTGGGAATCTCCCATCTCGCCCTCGATTTCCGCCTGCGGCGTGAGTGCTGCCACAGAGTCTATGACGATGACGTCCACGGCGCCGGAACGGATGAGGGACTCCGCAATGTCCAAGGCCTGCTCTCCGTTGTCGGGCTGCGAGATGTAGAGTTCTTCGATATCGACGCCAAGATTCCGGGCATAGACAGGGTCCAAGGCATGTTCGGCATCGATGAAAGCGGCGATGCCTCCTTTCTTTTGAGCTTCGGCGATCGCGTGCAGCGCCAAGGTCGTCTTCCCCGACGATTCAGGACCATAGATCTCAATGATCCTTCCCCGAGGATAGCCGCCGATACCGAGGGCTTCATCGAGCAGAATCGAACCGGAAGGGATGACATCGATCCCCTGCGCAATCGTATGGGCGCCAAGTTTCATGAGAGCGCCCTGCCCGAACTGTTTTTCAATCTGTAATCGCGCTGCTTCCAGTGCTTTTAACTTTTCTTCACGCTCCCGCTGGAGTTCGGAATCGCCCTTTTCCTGCTTTGAAAGGCTGCTCTCGGTCGGTTCGAATTCTTCCTCGGTACGGTTCTGTCGTCTCGCCATTCTACATTGCCCTCCATCCTCTACTATGACGCGCAAATTGTATCACATGATTGAAATTTATGCATCCTTCTGCATTATTTTTGCATCACTCTCCGTGGCGAATAAGCTCCGCAGGCGCAACACGTGAAGATTTGACCGCAGGCACAAGAGAGACAAGTGCGCTCACCGCAATCCCCACGCCCACAATGAGAATAATATAATTCCAATCGATGGAGATGGGGATATGTTCGAGATAATAATCGGGGTTGAGCAGCGTTACCGGATGCGAAGCCGGTGCCAGCAGCCTCGAGACGAAGTTTATCGCCGCCTGGATGCCGCTGAGTATCTGATTGATATAGAACGAAATAAAAATACCGACCGCACTGCCTGCAATGCATCCCAGCGTGCCTGTCGCTGCCCCTCCTAGTAAAAAAATCGATGCCGTCTGTTGTGAAGAAACTCCACATGCTCTGAGGACGGCAATCTCTGTCCTGTGCTCGATGACATAGGTGGTGAGGGCCGAGCCGAGATTGATTGCGGCGACGATGATGGCGATTGCCATGATGAGAATGAGGGTTGACTTGGTGCTGGAAAACGAGGCGAAAAGGCTATGCTCGATGTCTCTCCATGTGCGGATGCTGAATCCAGGTATAGCAGACAGGCCTGACTGTACAAGCTGATCATGAATCTCGGAGGCTATACCATTCAATGTTGGGCCATATGGATCGGCAGTCTTTACGCCTATAAAGGCATGAGCCGTCGAAGGATTCAAAAGGCGCAGTGCGGTTTCCGACTGCACGATAAACCAATTCGCATCCAATTCACGATAGCCGCTCGACACAATACCTGCGACCCGAAAAACATTCAGTTTGGGAAACATCTGCCCTTCATAGGCATCGCTGAGCGTGATGAGCGTCACGGTATCCCCGACACCGACACCAAGAGTCTTCGCCAGATAGCGGCCCAACACAGCCTCGTTTTGTTTCTCGGGGAATATGCTGCCGCTGTCTACTTGAATGAATTTTTTAAAACCCGGATCAGCCACCATGAACCGGTCCAGACCCCTCACCTGGGCCGACACCGAGCCTCCGGGAGATGCGGCAAGACCAACGCCATCCACTTCGAATGAGGTGGATATGACCCCTTTCAGCCCTAGGATGTCCTGTTGAAGTTTTTTTCTTGTTTCGCCAGACACGCCCAAAGGAAGGCTCAGCTGGAGGTGACTTGTCTTCGTCTCGAGGTATCGGTCGGTGATTCCTTGAATCATGCCGTTCGAGACAAAGAGCACGATGTAGAGCGGCACAATACTCACACTGATTCCAAGCACTGCTCCCCAAAACGCACCGTGCTTCCCCCTATGCGCAGTAGGGGCTGATGAATTCCTTAGCGGCTTTCC
This sequence comes from Spirochaetaceae bacterium UBA6089, assembly GCA_002435985.1. Taxonomy (GTDB): domain Bacteria; phylum Spirochaetota; class Spirochaetia; order Treponematales; family Rectinemataceae; genus Rectinema. Next base: position 19,266 of record DIXD01000021.1, on the reverse strand, counting down.
AAAAAGAAAGCGAAAGCCGAGGAAAACGAGAGGTTGTAAACGATGCGCCTTTATCGTATGCATTCGAAATGCCCATCTTTGAGGAGAAAAGATGTATCGCCGATATTTGCGAGCTCTGGGTCGTGCGTCACGAGCACCAGTGTTGTCTTCGCAACGTTAGGAAGCCGCTGCAACAGCGATCGCAGCTCTTTTGCGCTTGCGGCATCAAGGTTGCCGGTCGGTTCATCCGCAAGCACTACCGAAGGCCTGTTGATGAGAGCCCTTGCAATTGCGACTCTTTGTCGCTCTCCTCCGGAAAGCTGCGAGGGGTAATGGTGTGCACGATTTCTAAGCCCCACGAGGTCGAGCAGCTCTTGTGCCCTCTTCCACGCTTCATTGCGCGAAAGACCCGCCATGTAACCAGGCAAAGCCACATTTTCAAGTGCATTGAAGTCGTTGAGAAGGAAGTGAAATTGAAACACAAAACCAACCACACTGCGTCTGAAGACAAAGAGGGATTTCTCCGGTAAGGTTTGCAGCTCGTAGCCATCGATACGCACACTGCCCGAGTCAAAACGCTCCAAACTGCCCAAGATTGCCAGGAAGGTACTCTTACCCGAGCCGCTCGGCCCGAGAATCGTGCAGATCTTTCCTTTATCCAACGAAAAATCCGCGCGCTCCAAGATATGCAGTACTTCAGTGCCGGAAGAAAAGGTTTTCGTGAGCGCTCTGCACTCGATTATAGGGTCATTCACTTCGCAGGACCTCCAGGGGAGAGGCGTTCTTGAAACGCCGGTATGCTAGATAGATCGCAAAAGCGGGGAAGATGATCGCAAAAGCAGCAATCAGCCCTATATCCGAGGCGAGGATTCTCGAAGGGATACCCTCTGTATAGAACACCGTCGGAGAAAAGAGTGTAAGATCGGGGACACTCTTTACAATACCAATCTGGTACAAAAGGGAGATGCAACCTTCAAGGAGCGCGATGGCTCCGTTGATGATGGAATCGGCATTCTGCGCAACGGGAATGCCGATCGCAATGCCGAACACGGCACCCGCGATGCCGACGATGAGCCCTTCGAACACGAAGATCGTGGAGATAGAGCGCTGGTTTGTGCCGAATGCCGACAATATGGCGAGATCTCTCGCTTTTCTTGCGATGGTCCGGCGCATTGCATAGTGAATATTGATGGCCACGACCGCAAAAATGATACTGACAAGGAGAAACATCACTATTTTTTCGGTGCGGAGCGCACTAAAAAAGCTTCGGTTGTAATCGCGCCATGATTCGACGCTCTCTATCCCTTCTGTGTGAGAGAGGGCCGCGACGAGCGCATCCACCTGTTCCGGTCTTATCAGTTTTACTCCGAGGACAACGGGCCCAGGAGCATACGAAAGGCTCGTGATTTTCTCGCGCGGAACGATCACAAGCCCCGCATCGAGTTCGTAGTATCCCGAGCGAAACAGCTCAGATACCGGCGCAGCGATCGCATACTGTCGTATGCCCTCGTCGGGACTCACGAGTGCTCCTCGTAGGGTGAGCTCTGCCCCCTTATATGCACCCAAAAGACGCGCCGCCTCGGAACCGAGCAGCATTCCACCCGCAAGGCTTTTTTCCGCTACGCGAGGGGAAAGACGGAGAGCCCTACAGAAGCCTGTATCTGCAGCGAGGTCTTGTGGCTCAATCCACATGACACGCAGGATGTACTGCTGATTTCCTGGACCTTCGGCGAGGATATTGGACTCCACGAAGGGAGATACCGACCGGACCAGAGGATTCTCTCGCAACATTTGGGACAGCGCTGGAATTCGAGAATCCTCGACTTGTATCCTGGCATGAAAACTCGTCGTCTCCAAAAGCGAATCGATGTACTGACTTTGTAATCCGTTCATGACGCTCATAACCACAACGAGGGCCACAATGCCTGCGGCGATGCCGAGGGCGGCAAAGCGTAAGCCCGCCTGGTGTACGGTTTTTTTTCTCATCGACCAGCGGAATGCAATGAAAAGAAGAGGCGGAAAGTGTCGACTTCTTTGCTGATCGTGCTGATCGTGCTGATCGTGTGAGCGTTCGTGTGTCGCCATGAATGTTCTTACCTTATTCACCGACAAAATCGTCGAGATACCTATCGATGTCGAAGGGCGCAAAATTTTCGTATTTTTCGCCTGTGCCCAAGAACAGCGTCGGAAGACCAAACTGCCGGCTCACTGCAATAATCATACCTCCTTTTGAGGTGGAATCGTATTTCGTCATGACAACGCCGTCCACGTTCACGGCTCCGTGAAAAATCTCCACCTGTCGCATGGCGTTCTGGCCTGTTGTGGCGTCGAGGACCAGGAGTTTATGGTAATCGACTTCCACAGCCTTCTGCATCACCACTTTGTCGATCTTTTCCAGCTCTTTGAGGAGGTCGGCACGAGTGTGCATGCGACCGGCGGTGTCCGCAATGACAAGCTGGGCGTTCACGGTCCTGGCGGCGTCGATGGCATCCCACAGCACTGCCCCTGGATCTGCGCCGTGCTGCTGTGCCACAACGCGCACACCAAGCCTTTCGCCGTGAATCTTGAGTTGCTCAATTGCCGCGGCGCGAAAAGTGTCGCCCGCCGCCATGATGACGGGTCTCCCTGGTCTTGTCTTTTGGACCCAGGCAGCCAGCTTTGCGCAGGTCGTTGTTTTGCCCACTCCATTGACTCCCAGCATGAGGACGACGTTCAGTCTATCGGAAGCAAGATCGAATTTCGCCGTCGCAATATGGGGGCGCAAGAGTTCTTTTAGCTTTTTCCTTGCTTCTTCCGGGGTCGCGACTCCCCCCTTCCTGCAGGAAGCCTTGAGCTCGTCCACGAGCTCAAACGCGAGGGATGCGCCGATATCGCCTTCAATCAGCAAATCGGCGAGATCTTCGAACACCTCATCGCTCAGCTGGTTCCGATGAAACAGCGTTTTGATTCTTTCAGAAAACTTCATAGTTTCTCCACGATTCGTATTCCAGGAATCGGTTTCCTGGGATCAGTCTCCAGGGATCATTGAGCTGCCTGCAACATCAGAACCGCATTCCATATGGCGGACGTTAGAAAAGCGGCAGTGACCGTCATGCAGGCTCCTGTCATGATCGCCGAGGTGTTCATCGCGCCTTCGAAGGCGGTGTTTCTATAAGCCGCCTCCTGATAGGTCTGCCAGAGGCCTAAGGATACCATGGATGCCGACACACCGACCACGACGCCTCCGATTGAAAACTGAAACCTTGTCTTCGCCTGCTCGTACGTTGGCTTGTCCTCCCATGGCTCAATGACGGGCAACTCTAAAGGAACAACCGAAGATTGTGGTGATGCCTGAGAGGCCGAGGAGGCGTTCGCCGTCGGCTCCAACATCTTTTTCTCCACAAAAGCATGGACCGCTTCTCGTGTTCCTTCTACAAGCTCGAAGACCGACAAGGCACCAGAGAAGTAAGGAGCTCCCTTTCCTGTTTTTGTCAGTAAAAGTGTCCCAAACCGGATGGTCGTATCCTGGGCTGAATATATCATGAACATCACTGCATCGGCATCCTGAAAAATCGTAGACTGCAGCATGGATGTTACGCCCTGCTCAGGCTGCAGTAGTTTCATCGTATCGGTATCGATGGAGATCATTGTATCAATGGTTGTGTCCGAGCGGAGCGATGTCTCCATCAAGCGTGCGAGGCTGACTGCCTCGGGATAGGGGCTTCCATTGGAAAGCGTCTGCGGCTGCCCGAGTGTCTCCATTATGAAGCTCCACCACAGCGCTTCGTCGGCTTCTGAGCCTGAATCTGAAGAAGACAACCGAGAAAACGCTGCCTCGTCGGTCCTCAGTGGAAAGCAAACCGCGACGCTCTTGACGTCGGTGGAGGGAGCCGAGGCGCCCTGGGCCACAGCACGCCCTATCGGCAACGAGATAAGGACGAAAAGAAGCAGCCCCACAGCCCCGTGTTCAAAGGTCTTCATCTTCCTCTTCGACGGCAGTCCCGCCCTTCCACTGCCAATGCAGATACGCCTGAATAAAGGGATCGATGTCGCCATCCATCACGGCCTGAACATTCCCGACCGAGAATTTATTTCGATGATCTTTGACCATCGTATAAGGTTGAAACACGTAGGACCGAATCTGGGAACCCCAGGCGATCTCTTTCTTTTCACCTGCAAACCTTGCGGTTTCCTTGTCGCGCTCAGCCTTATAATATTCATACAACCTCGACTTGAGGATGCTCATTGCCACATCTTTGTTTTTGTATTGGCTGCGCTCGTTCTGACAGGTGACGACGATGCCTGTGGCCAGGTGGGTGATTCTCACCGCCGAGTCGGTCTTATTGACCTTCTGGCCACCGGCTCCACCCGCGCGGTAGGTGTCGATACGGATATCTTCCGGTCGGATATCGATCTCTATCGAGTCGTCCAAGACCGGCATCACCGAAACCGATGCGAATGAGGTGTGGCGCCTTGCATTCGCATCGAAGGGAGATATCCTCACGAGCCTATGGACGCCGGTTTCCCCCTTTAGATACCCATACGCATATTCCCCGGATATCTGGACAGTCACCGACTTGATGCCGCCCTCCGCCTCGAGAAAGTCGATGGTTTCGACGCTAAAATCATGGCGTTCGGCCCAACGGAGGTACATCCTGTAGAGCATGCTGGCCCAGTCGCAGGCTTCGGTGCCGCCCGAACCCGCGTGAATAGTCAAGAAGGCGTCGTTCCTATCGGCTTCCCCCGACAAGAGTTCGATGACCATGGCCCTGTCGAAGCGGCCTTGAATATCCTCAAGGCTTGCGCGAAGATCGCCCTCCATATCGCGATGATCCTCTTCTCGGACAAGCTCGCACATCTCTTCCAACGAAAGAATGTCGTCGTGCAGTTTTTTCCACGTTTCAAGGCGTTCCTGGAGGATTTTAATTTCACTGAGAATTTTGCGCGCCTTTTTCTGATCCGACCAAAAATCGGCATCAGAGGTCAGCGCCTCCTTGTCGCGAATTTTCTCTTCGATCGCAGAGGCGTCAAAGACGCCCCCAAATTTCAAGAATTTCCTCTTTCAAATCATGGATAGGTTTTGTCAGATCTTCCAGCATATGTGTCTCCTGGTTATTTAATGTATGCGAAATGAATATACTGTTTCATGCTCCCACCTTGCCCCGGGCATGAGAAAGGGAGAGGGAAAGTCTGGACGATTTGGAGAATCGGGGTACATCTCAGTCTCAAGACAGAACCCGGCATATTTGTCGTATATCGAGCCGCGTTTTCCTGCAATGCCCATAAGGTTGTTCCCCGTATAGAATTGTACGGCCGGCAAGGTAGTGGCGACCGTCATGCTCCGGCCAGAATTGTGTTCGCGCACTGTCGCAAAAGGCCTTAAAGGCAACCATGCCGGATCGATGATATAACAAAAATCATAGCCGCCAGCTTGGGCAATGTCCTTCCCAATGGCCTTCGCACGCCTGAAGTCCATGGCCGTTCCATCGACCGGCTCCTCCTTTCCCGTGGGAATGAGCTCTCGATCAACAGGAAGATAGAAGTTCGCCTGGAGCTGTAGTTCGTGATCGAGAATCAGCCCATTGCCTTCTCCGGCAAGATTAAAGTATGCATGATTTGTAAGGTTGATGGGTGTCTTCGCATCAGTAGTCACCATGTACTTCAGGCTCAAGGCTCCTGATTCAGACAAACTGACGGTAAGCTCCACAGACACTGTCCCCGGATAGCCCTCTTCGCCATCCGGNNAGATATTTGTCAAAGCCGCGGCGGCCGCCATGCAGGTGATTGGGACCATTGTTGGCAAAGAGATGATATTCTCTGCCGTCCATACTGAACCTTGCACCACGGATTCTGTTCGCAAAGCGCCCCACGGTCGATCCGAAAAATGGATGCTTGCCCAGATAGCCCGAGAGCGTCGAAAAGCCGAGGAGTATATCATCTTGCTGCCCTCTTCTATCGGGCATAAGAAAGCTTGTCCATGTGGCCCCCCAGTTGGAGAATGTCGCACAAAAGTCGCCCGCCTTCAGTATAAAAAGCAGAGCCTCTTCTCCATTCGAGAGCACGCCGAAGGGCTTAATCTCTATTTTTGATGCAGTATTCATTCACACCTCTCTTCCATTGTTCGTCCATGAAGCCATCATAGCGCAGATGAGAAAAATTCTCGAGACCTACAGCTTATAGTAGATTCTGTAGAAAGCCTCGAACCAGCCGTCTGGCAGAATGCGGCGCACCCAGACTGCAAAGCGCTCGAACAGAGGGCCCACCGTGATGCGAACAGGAAGACGGCGCGCGCTCGCAAGCCGTACGATTCTTCTTCCCGCAACCAAGGGGTCCATGCCGTGGGTTTCGTCGTGTTCCTGTACGGCGATGACCTTCTTGTATTTGTCGCGATACGCGCTGCCATCGGGTACGATTTTCTTTCTTGACCCTGTGAACCCTGTCCTGAAGTCCCCCGGCTCCACGATGCACGCCTCTATATTGAAGGCGCTCACCTCATAGCGCAGCGATTCCACAAAACCTTCGAGCGCAAACTTGCTTGCAGAATAGTAGGCCTGGAAAGGCATTCCCGTCTTGCCCGCGATCGAACCGATAATGATGATTCTGCCGCCTTTCTGCCGACGCATGGTGGGCAGAAGAGCCTGAACGACCCTCACTACCCCGAAAAAATTCACATCGAATTGCGATGCTGCCTCTTCCATCGGTATATCTTCTATTGCTCCGCTTATCCCGAAGCCTGCCGCACATACGAGGAGGTCCACGCGTCCTGCCATTGAAAGCACATAGTCCATACTTTTTCGGACCGATTCGTCGGAGGTGACGTCGGTCTGCACATATGTAAAGTTTGCCGGCAGGTCTGACGGTGCCGGACGCCGCCCTCCTCCATAGACGAGGTATCCTGCCTCGGCCAAAGACCTTGCGATTGCAAGCCCGAGGCCGCTCGTCGCGCCAGTGACAAAGGCCACTTTCCGAAGATTTGTATGTTCTCCCATATAAGCCACCATATACGCCACCTTATCGTTCTCTCACTTCCCCACAGTGTAGGCCTCAACAATGATCTGCGCGATCTGCGCTGCCGACCAACGCTCAGCATCGATCACGAGATGGGCGCAGGAAAGGTCATCGATGTCGATATTGTAGAGCGTAAAATACCGGCTGCGATCCCTCTCATCTCTTTCGCGCGTAAAGCGTTCTATACTCGCAAGGTCTCCTCCCTCGCGCGCATGGATCCGACGCACGCGGACCTCGTGGCTAGCTCTGAGATACACCTTTAGGTCTGCTTCCGGCACCATCCATATTGCAAGCCTTGAACCGATGACTGTATTTCCTTGCCGCGCGAGCAAAGCCTGATGTTCGTCGAGCATGCGGTCGTACTCGAGGTTCTCCTCTGACCGTTTAAGGAGCTCTTCAAAGGGTATGCCCAGCTCGATGGCCATTGAACGAAAAGTATAATTTATAGGCTTAAAACCTAGCTTCTCCGCAACCAGATGGAGCACTGTCGTGTTACCACAGCCGGCCTTGCCCGATATAGCGATGATACCCATCTCTACTCACTCCACATTTCTGAGCTGTTCCCGAATATTCTCGAGCGCATCCTTCATGTCGACCACTGCGTGCGAAATCGTTACGAGCATGTTTTTCGAACCAATGGTATTCACTTCCCTGTTCATCTCCTGACAAAGAAAATCAAGTTTTTTCCCGCAACAGGGCTGGGTCGATATGAGTCGAAACGCTTCAAAATGGGACTTGAGACGCTCGATCTCCTCATTAATGGTGAGCCGCACGAGCTGCACGGCGACTTCCTGAAGCACACGGCTCTCGTCATATTGTTCTACAAGCAGTTCCTTGAAACGGCCGACGATCTGATCGTGAATCAGTTGCTCGAGCGCATCGGCTTTTGCCTCTATCTCTGCCAGTTTCGTCTGTAATCTCTCTAACTGGCTCATGATGTTCGCCTCGGTCGCGAGGCCTTCGCGTACCCTGCTCTCTTCGAATTCGCGCCACGTCTCTTCCAGTGCGGGCGACAGTATCTGCCACAGGCTGGCTTCGTCGATATCCATATTCATCTCGACAATGCCCGGAAAACGGGTGAGCATATCGAGGGATGGGCGATCCTCTAGCCGGCATGCTTCGGCAAGGTTCCTCAGCTGTTCCGAAAGCATCTTTGCGGATTGAAAGTGAAGCTCAATGTCTTCGATGGATGTTTCCACTTTTTTGAGCTTGAATGTGCATTCTATCTTGCCTCGCGCGATGCGAGAGCCCAAAAAATCGCGCACATGTGGCTCGATGCCGGATGCGGACGGCGGAAGGGACACCGCAATATCCAAAAAGCGATTGTTGTACGATTTCAGCGTTATTGTGCCCTGAATGCCATGTCCTGAAATCGGATGGTGTGCAAAGCCCGTCATGCTCTTCATGGTTGTTCCTGAATTTTTTCCGATGTTTGTGATGTGCGGCCTTCTCTCAGTTTGTCTGCAATGGCCTTGCCCAATTTCCAGTTGTCGCCCGCCCCCATGGTGAGGAAGATGTCGCCCGGCCGCAAGAGGTCCAGCAAGCTGTTCTGTGCATCCAGCGGCTCTTTGCTGTACAGGGCGAAGCCTCCCTTACTCGATGAGTTTGGACCGGGCGTAGCGGGTCGTCGAGTGAGCTCCTGGTCGGATGCCATTCCCTTCCCGGAGACGAGTCCAAGGTCAATTGGTATAAGATCGGCTCTCCGTGCGCAGAGCTTATGGAAAAGAGTTTTGCCATCGAATTCCGGAATCGGCCGCTCACGCGCAGAAGCATATATCTTGTGCATGACCACGGCATCAGCTTCATCCAAAGAGGTGACAAATTCGTCCTGCAGGGCGATTGTCCTTGTGTAAGTGTGCGACATAAAGTCCACCACAAGTCGCCTTTGTGGCCAAAACTTTTTTATTCCCTCGATGGTCACCCTTATCGCCGTGGGATGGTGGCCATAGTCGTCCAGAATCAACACACCCCTGAACTCACCTATTATTTCGCTGCGGCGTTTTGAACCCCGGAAGGATGTGAGCGCTGCGGCGATGCGATTCCATTCATCTTGGCCAAAGTTCCGCGAGGTCTGTGCTTCGAAAATCGATTCGGCTAGCGCAATTGCGGCGACGGCGTCTAGCACGAGGTGCCGGCCCGGCACATGGAGCTGAAGGGGCTTGGGCGCATCGCTCACCATAAAGGTGTTGGTGCCCGCGCTTGTCTGAAAGTCTCGAATTTTATACTTTCCTTTTGCCGAGAAACCATACTCTACAAAAGATATATTTTTTCTTTTTTGTAGGACAATATCCGCCACATCGACAGCGCCCGGTTGGTCTGCGCAGAAGATGAGAACCCCATTGTCCGGCAAACTGAGCACATACTCTACAAAGGCATCTCTGATACTCTCATAGGTAGGGAAATAATCCTGATGATCGCTCTCGACCGAGGTGAGCACTATCCAGGATGGTTTGAAGTTGAGAAAATGTTTGCGGTATTCGCACGTTTCCGCGATGAAGTAATCGCCTCCTCGAATGAGCGTACAGCGACCATTGAAGTTTGAGATCGCCGATCCTGCAAGGACGGTGGCAGGCATCGAGAGCGCTTCCATAAGAATACCCGCCATCGCGGTGGTCGTTGTTTTGCCGTGCACACCGGCAATGCCGGCCGATCGGCTGTGGAGAGATAAAGCACCGAGCGCCTGCGGATAGCTGAAAATAGGAATATGACGCTGTATGGCCGCTTTGAGCTCGGGGTTCGCTGCCAGCGAATATGCGGCCGAATAAATGATGATGTCCGTCTCTTCAGGCACATGCCGGGCATCGAAACTCTCAAAAAGCTTAACACCGAGAGCGTGAAGAATGCCGTCGGTGTAGAAGACGTCGGCGACATCGCTGCCAGAAAGCAGCGCCCCGCGAGTATGCAGAATTTCCGCCAGGGCTGTCATGCCTGTCCCCTTCGCCCCCACAAGATGAATGTGAAGTCCCTTGAGACTCTCAGGAAATGCTATTGTTACCATATTTGTCCAATTCTAAATAAAATCGTGTGGAATCCACAAGTCCTTTATGGGCACCCCCAGATGATCGTCATGGGAGTCGAAGCTACTGCTCCAGATGCACAGAGAGAGAAAAAAAGGCCATCCCTTCAGACGGGATCTCTATATCCCAGCCCAATTTCAGCGAAAAACCTTCAAACATCAGCGGTTCGTTGACTACATCAGCGCAGCCGGCTTGTGTATTAGGCTGTCGCTGCATCATATTCGGATGCCCCTGCAGAAAGAAGGGTCTGTCGGCGCGGATGAGTAACTTTTCCATGCCTCGAGATTCGGACAGCTCGACACTGTCGATGGAATCGGCCGAAAGGCCGGTATGCGCATCCAGCACTTGGTGCTCTCTGTGTCTGAAAACCCGAATCTCGTGCTCATCGAGAGATGCCGCCGCCATGATTTCGGACGCTGTACAAAAGCGAAAAGACAGCGCATGGGTACCTTTATTGACCAGCTCATAATCGATGCTGAAGAAACCGTGGTCAAAACGGTAGCTCTTCCTACAACTCAGAGATACCGACTGACCGTGGATTTTCCCGCTGAAGTCACGGCTAAATGCAACGGTCAAGGTCTCTTTCGCATTCTCGATCATATTCCAGGTCGCCGATTCCGGGAATAATTCCTCCTCAAAATTTCCATCCTTGTCGATGGAATCCTTAAAACATCCTGTGGAACATCGAGCCATGTTCCAGCCGCATGCATAGTTTATTCCGGTCTTTAATGAATCCAGCTCGCTCACGGACGCAGTATCGGACTGAAGATAGCATGTATACACGGGCGATTGGAAAAGAGCTTCTTTTATACCATCGAAATTGATGTCATCGAAAGATAAGTAATGGTGGAACCGGTTCTGCCGAATTGTCTTCTCTGCCTCGATGAGAGATGCATAGACAGCGAGGCGCGCCTCAGGAAGCAAGATGCCCCCAGAAGGACCAGCCCAGTACAAATCACCGGATTGGGCTCTCCATATATCATCGATGGAAGCTTTTTTCCTCGACTTGTCTCCTCTAAAAAGCCCCGTCATTGCGGATACAAAATTGAGTTTTTGATAGAGGGCAAACACCAAAGGATGATCGAGGACAGATTGTTTCGAAATATGGATGTACTCCGGCCTCGTCACCGACACTCGCTTGATGGTGTTCCGACAATAGCTTCTATACCGCTCGGAATAGCATTGAGAGACATAGAACGTTCTTGTCGATTTCACGGTTTTGTTGAGTTGAGCCGCCGTGACCGTATCGTATTCCAAACAGTTCTTCTGAAACCACGCAAATGTCCGTTCGAAGAGTACGTCGGGGGATTCGAGTCCGCTGTGCTCCCAACTGCTCGCAATTTCAAAACCATCGGCCATAATGAGATAGGTGGTGTACTGAGGATAAGCTTGCTGCAGCATAAGCAGGGTTTTCTCATAGGGTTCAAAGACACCATCCTCCGTTCGGGCCTCGAAGACGGGAAACAAACAGACGGTCTTGCGGTGATCTTCAGAAGCGAAAAAGAGGGAAGAAGGTGTGTCTTTCGGATACAGTTCCATATAGGACTGTGCCGGCAGAAAACTGTATTGTATCTTCGAATTCTGTAGAACCGCGGGCAAGGACGGTGTCCACGCATACTCGTAGATCCAAGCGCCGGAAGGCCTTTTCCCGAACGTTTTTCGAATAAAGGCGCTCAGAGCTTCAACTTGACCGGTCATGTCCTGGGTGCTGATGAGGGGTGCGAGAGGATTGTAAAATCCTCCCCCCAACAGCTCAATCTGGCCCCTGCGGACCATTTCGGTGAGAAGATACATATATTCAGGATGATTTTTTTCTAGCCATGAAAAAATTGTACCTGAGAAATGAATGATCGACTTAATTGAAGGGAACTTATACAGACCAGAGAGGAAAGGACGCCATGCGCCCTGGTACTCCTGTTCATAGAGCGCACTGGAGGCGCTGTAGGGGAGATTATTGTACATCCCTATCACTACTCTGAAGCTCTGCATCGAAGAAACCGCTCCTCTGATGTCTGGTCGATCGAACAATATTACCCGATTACGTTCTCACATTGAAGAGGACGCCGCATGGAAAATGAATCGCCAGCATACAAGCGTAGAAACAGCCAATCCGAGCAGGCAACCCACGAGCACTTCCTGCCAGCGATGGCCATGAATTTCCTTCACGGGCGCAAATGGAATATCCAGGTGCTCTGCCACGTGCTTTCCCAAAAGATTCAGCGCTTGAGCCTGAAGTCCTGCCGATCTGCGCACGCCGAGAGCATCCCTGATGACGATGAGCCCCAGGAAAAGCGACAAGATGAACAAAGAGTTGAAACCTTCGATGAAGGCAATCGAGGCCGAGAGCGAAACGACGAGTGCCGCGTGGCTCGAGGGCATGCCTCCTGTTTTCCAAAGCACGATGGACGCAATTTCCTTTGCCTGAAGTTTCCTGCGCTTCAATATCGCAAGCACTGCTTTTATTATCTGGGCTAGTAAAATGCTCAGTGCTGCGGATAAGAAGATGGGATTGGTGAGAAGCGACATAAGACTACGCGATGGTGTTTCCACAAGGCAGAGTGTGCGAAAACTCTCGTGGTCTGTCAAGCCTACAAAGAAATGAAAGCGTTTGTTGACCCTTTTCTCTTTCGACATTATGTTGAATATGTGAATGCAATGAGGCAGATGGTCCTTGGAGAGGATGATGATGGTCGCCGTGCGGATAGAATAATGAGGAAGGTCCTGCGCAATGTAGCGCTCTCTACGATTTATCGCCTTTTTCGTCAAGGCGATATTCAGGTTGACCAACGCCCGATACAACCTGAGGACCGACTAAGGAAGGGCCAGATTGTACAGATATTCCTGCCGGAATCCTTGCACGCCACAGATGACCATCATAAAAGGGGAGAAGACCTGTCTGCAGGCCCATTCTCTTCCGTCTTTCGACGAGATAAGGTCGATCATATGTCCGAAGAAACCCCTAGAGTCATTTGGCAGAACGGACACCTGATCGCGTTTCATAAACCTTGGGGCATGCTCGTGCACGACGGAGATGCAAGCCTCACCGCGCACGCGCTCAGACTTCTCAAGGGTGGGTTATCCCCTTCGGTCTCTTTTGTGCCAGGCCCCCTCCACAGGCTCGACAGAAACACCTCGGGGGTCGTCATGTTCTCGAAGACACTGATAGGGGCAAAAAAGTTTACGTCGGCGATTCGAAACCGGCAGGTCCGAAAATTCTATGTCGCCATTGTGCAGGGAGAAATGAGCCAAGAAGCGCATTTTAGCGACACGCTTTTTCGCGATACGCGGCGCCATGTAAGCACCGTCGACCAAAAAGGAAAGCCCGCGAGCCTCTATGCATTCCCCCTGCTGCACCACGACGGCTACAGTCTTTTGCTCGTGGAGCTGCACACGGGCATCACGCATCAGATTCGGGCTCAGTTCGCTGCCCACGGCATGCCCCTGGTTGGCGACACAAAATATGGCGGTCAAACGACACCCACAATTCGACATTTCTTTTTACACTCCTACTGTTTATACTTGAGCCCTCCCCTGTTCGAGGACATGCCTTCAGAGATCATCGATCCTGTACCCGAGGGTTTCTCTACAGTATCCAAGAGGCTCTTCGATATTGACTCGGAAAGATTGGAGACGACAATTTTTCAAGGAATAGAGCAATTGCTTAAAATTTAAGGAGGAAACCACATGGCCAACACTACTATTTTCAAAAAGCCGCCGAAGATCAAGCTGAAATGGCCTCTTGTGCTGATAATTCTGATTGCGATAGGAGTCATCGTCTTCCTGTCGACAAGCTTTATTGTCGTTGATCAAACAGAAAAAGCCGTCATCACGACATTCGGCAAATACACGAAGACGCTCGGGGCCGGTCTTCATTACAAACTGCCCTTTGGCATCCAAAGAGCCTATATCGTCAAGACGCAGGTCATCCAAACTGAGACTTTTGGTTTTCGCACCATAAAGCCTGGGGTCGTCACACAGTATTCGAGCCAGAAATTCCCGGAAGAATCCACGATGCTGACGGGAGACCTCAACATTGTCGATGTCGAGTGGATCATCCAGTACCGAATCGCGGATCCCGTAGCATGGCTCTTCAACGTAACCGATATAGAGAAAACTATAAGGGATACTTCCCAGTCCGTTCTCAACATGTTGATCGGAGACCGAGCGATTCTCGGCGTCATAGGCCCAGACCGACAAAATATTCAGGATGCTGCCGTGACGATGATGAATGAACTCTTTACGAAGTATGAGCTTGGAATTGAAGTGACGCAGGTCCAGCTTCAGAACATCGTGCCTCCAGAAGGAGTCCAGGCCGCATTCGAGGACGTCAACAAGGCCATCCAGGACATGAACCGCTTCATCAACGAGGGACGGGAGGCGTACAACGCGGAGATCCCCAAGGTTCAAGGACAGGCGCAGCAGACTATAGAGGTGGCGCAGGGGTATGCCGCGGAGCGCGTCAATGTGGCACGGGGCGATGTTGCGCGCTTCGACTCTGTGTATGCAGAGTACCGTAAGGCGCCGGACGTGACCAAGAAGCGTCTCTACTATGAAATGATGGAGGAAATATTCATAGACGAGAAAAACATAGATCTCATCGATCGATCCCTCCAGAACGTCTTGCCCATAAAGAATATCACGCAGACATCCTCGACCCAGGAGGCCTCCAAATGAAGAAAGCCCAGATAACCATATTGGTCGTCGTCGTTTTAGCGGTCATTTTCATCGTAGCGTTTGGGCCTCTCTTCGTGGTGCAGGAGGGAGAGCAGGCAGTCGTTGTGCGTTTCGGCAAAATCGTCGCCACGCACACGGATGCCGGACTGAAATGGCGCAGTCCTTTTATCGATACTGTCATCAAATATCCTAAGAAACTGATGTCGTGGGACGGGGAGCCCCAGCGCATTCCGACAAAAGAGAACCAGTTCATCTATGTCAACACCACGGCCCGCTGGAAAATAGTCGATCCGGTCAAGTTTTATGAGTCGGTCAATACACTCGAGGGAGCCTATGGCAAACTGGACGATGTCGTCGACTCGGCGGTCCGCACCGTCATCTCTTCGAACTACTTGAGAGAGGCGGTGCGCAGCAGCGACGAAATATTAAACGCGAGCACCATCGAGACATATCAAACCGGTGAAGTGGAAAACAGCACCACGCTTCAACAGCTTGCGATTACGTCCACTCAGTATGAAAAGATAGAAAAGGGGCGCCGCGTGCTCACTGAAGAGATGAAGGTCCTCGTCTCCGACATCGTGCCGAGCTTCGGCATAGAAGTCGTCGATATCTTGCCCCGCCAGATACGGTATTCGGACGAATTGACCGAAAGCGTCTATCAGCGAATGATAAAGGAACGCAACCAGATTGCCCAGGCATTCCGCGCATACGGCGAAGGCAAGAAGGCCGAGTGGCTCGGCAAGCTGGAAAATGAAAAACGCTCCATCCTCTCTTCTGCATACGCGGAGGCAGAAACGATTAAGGGTAAAGCAGACGCCGAAGCATCCCAAATATATGCCGAATCGTTTGGGCGTGACCCGTCATTCTTTGAATTCTGGAAGGCCATCGAATCGTATCGCAAGACGATGCCGGCATTCAACAAAACACTGTCTACAGAAATGGACTATTTTAAGTATCTCTATAGCCCGAGTGGAAAATAAAAGATCATAGCGCCCGAAGCGCCGCGGCGGCGCTGAGCCCTTGGGGTTTTTGATCGATGCCTAGAATGGCATATGAGCCGAGTGCTACAGGGCCGGGGTTTATGACGAGCGTCCTGCCTTCCCACTGGATACTGCGGCCTTCATGGATATGGCCGCATATCCAGAGGAGCGGCTCGTACTCATAGAGCAAGGCTGCAAAAGTTTGGCTTCCGAGATGCTTCATGGAGCGGAGGTCAGCAAAGGTGTTCTTAGGAGGAGTATGGGTGAGGACAATGAGGGGGCGTGGCGCTGAAAATGTTGCACGGTCGTCGTCTCTTCGTTCTTGTTGTTCTTGCGCACAACCTGCATAGGCTCTTTGAAGTCCTAATCCGAGCTCCTCATCTCTGACTTCGAAGGGAGTAAGGCCTGTGTGCAAAAGCCCCCCACCACAGCCAATGATGCGAACTGTGGTGGTCTGATCTCCATAGGGAGTACCCCCGATGTCATGGGTAATGCATCTTTGCTCGAGATACCCCGGATGCTTCTCAAAAAAGTGCTTGGCGGCCACAGTATCGCAATTCCCTCCAACAAAAAAGAGCGTCGCATTTGGCGTGAGTTCGGCAAAGACAGAGAGCACCTTCTCTGCATCCTTCTCTCTCCCGAAGTTTGTCACATCGCCTGCGACAAAAATCCCTTTTACGCGAGCATTATCTTGTAGAATGCGCCCAAGCAGATCTATTCTTCCATGGATGTCCGCGAGTGCAAGAAACATGTCTATCATCTCTATGCATGCTCCTCTACGAAGAACATTCGAAACGCTCCAGATTCCATGATCGGAATAGCACTCGATATCGTTGAATGTTGTCGGCTATTCCCTCTTCAGCACGAGCCGGGCGACTCGTTTCTTGCCGGCGCGCAGCATCATGGCACCTTCGACCATGTCCTTGGTGCTATAGATGTGCTTCTCTTCCTCTACCTTTTTGCCGTTGACCGAGGCCCCGCCTTGCTGAATGAGCCGTCGGGCCTCGTTTTTTGAGGGTGCAAGCCCCGAGGCTACGAAAAGGTCGAGCACTCCAATACCTGCTTCCAGCCATATAGGGTCGATTTCGGTCGTAGGGAGCTGCGTCGCATCTCCCTCTCCCCTGAACGCGGCGCGTGCAGCGGCGAGGGCTTTGTCGGCCTCTTCCTTCCCGTGGATGAGAGATGTGACCTCCCAGGCCAGGCGCTCCTTCGCATCATTCAAGGCGGAGTCTTTTAAGGACCCAAGGCGTCTACACTCCTCTATGGGCAAAAAGGTAAACATAAGCAGAAATCTCAAAACGTCGGCATCGGCCACATTTCTGAAATACTGGAAAAATTCATAGGGGCTTGTCATCGCCGGATCGAGGAAGAGCGCCCCTTTTTCGGTCTTGCCCATCTTCTTGCCATCGCTGGTTGTGACGAGGGGGAAGGTGAGCCCATAGCACTCTGCCCCTTCAACGCGCCGTATAAGCTCTATCCCCGAGACGATATTGCCCCACTGGTCATCGCCGCCGATCTGCAGGCGGCAGTTGTAGCGCTTGTATAGCTGCAAAAAATCATAGCTCTGCAAGAGCTGATAATTGAACTCGATAAAGGAAAGACCAGCCTCCATACGGTTTCGATACGCTTCAAACGAGAGCATTCTGTTGACCGAGAAATGCCGCCCTATATCGCGCAGAAATTCGATGTAATTGAGGTTGGCAAGCCAGTATTTATTGTTGGCGGTGAATGCATGGACACCATCGAAGCCCACAAAGCGGTCGAGCTGTTTGACAACGCGCTCCGTATTTGCATCTATCTCCTCATATGAGATGAGTTTTCTCATCTCCGTCTTTCCTGAGGGGTCTCCGATTCGCCCCGTACCACCTCCGAGGAGCGCAATACCAATGTGCCCCGCATCCCTCAGGTGTCGCAGGGCAAAAAAAGGCACCATGTGTCCTATATGGAGTGAGGGGCCTGTCGGATCGACGCCGACATAAAACGTGACCGGCCCTTCGTCCATCAATTTCGAAAGCCCTTCGAAATCCGTACACTGTTGGACAAATCCACGTTCCTTCAAAACGGTGAGCGCATTGTTCATGGTTCAATCCTCTTAAGTTTGGCCAGTATAAAATGAAATTATGCCTTGCTCAAGCCTTATAGTGTGCTACAATAAGACCGTTGATCTACATACATAGATCAGCTGCAGCTCAAGACTTTTGGAAACTGCAATCTCAAGGAGACAGGAGAAGAACATGCCATCGACAGAAAAACCACTCACCAAGGTTGAGATTATCAATGCGCTTGCGAAAACGACAGGTTTCACGAAGAAAGATGTCAATCTGGTGTTGGAGGAACTCGCAAAACTCGCGTATGCAGAAGTGAAGAAGAACAAGAAATTCACCCTGCCAGGAATTGCAATTATGAAGATCGTCCACAGGAAAGCAAAGGTCGGCCGCAACCCCGCCACTGGACAGCAGATCACCATTCCTGCCCGAGACGTCATCAAGATCAACGTCGCCAAGCCCTGCAAGGATGCAGTCCTTGGCAAATGATGACGCCTTTGCTCACAGGTCCGTAAGAGAAACACAAAGGGCGGCCCCAAAAAGGAGTCGCCCCTTGTATTTGTCGGGAAGAGAAGGTCAGATGCTGGAATTCATCCTTCGATAATCTCTTGTATTCTGCCGGATGTATTCGGCGATGCGATCGCGGGGCAGGCGTTCCTGCAGCATGCTGTCTCTGTCGCGGATCGTGACGCTGCCGTCCTCTTTCGTCTGGTAATCGACAGTTACGCAGAAAGGTGTCCCGACTTCATCCTGACGGCGATATCGGCGGCCAATTGCGCCGGCCTGATCGTAGTCGGTGACGAAATCTTCTTTTAGTTGGGCCCTAATGTCCTGCGCGAGCTCGGCAAGTCCGTCTTTTTTCATGAGAGGGAGCACCGCGACCGTGATCGGGGCCAACTCGGGATGGAAATGCAGCACTGTGCGCCAGTCGTCCTCATTGCCTTTGTCGGCGACTTTCTGCTCTTCGTATGCATCGCACAGGAGCATGAGAAGCTGACGCGTAAGGCCTGCGCTCGTCTCGATGATGTTTGGGATGTAGCGCTCGTTGCCATTCTCCTGGTCTATGTATTGCATATCCTTCCCGGAGAACTGTTGGTGGCGGCTTAGGTCATAGTCCGAGCGATTGTGCACACCCTCGAGCTCCTTAAAGCCCATAGGAAATTCGAACTCTATGTCGTAGGCGTCCTTCGCATAGTGCGCAAGCTCGTCCGGACCGTGCCGGTGCCAGCGCAGCTTGTTCATGTCTATACCTAGTTTTCTGTAATAATTCCACCGCTGCTCTCGCCAATATTCGAACCACTCGGCATCGGTGCCGGGCTTCACGAAGAATTGCATCTCCATTTGCTCGAATTCACAGGTTCTGAAGATGAAGTTCTTGGTCACAATTTCGTTGCGGAAGGCCTTGCCGATCTGCGCAATGCCGAAAGGGATCTTCATTCGGTTCGACTGTTGCACGTTCTTGAAATTGACATAGATACCCTGTGCAGTCTCGGGGCGCAGGTATACGAGGCCGGATTCATCCTCGACCGGTCCAAGCGTCGTCTTGAACATGAGGTTGAACTTGCGAGTCTCCGTGAGTTCGCC
>DIXD01000117.1 GCA_002435985.1 Spirochaetaceae bacterium UBA6089 | reverse complement strand
GTCTCACAAGCGGCCTTATACAACGAAAACCAAAATGAGCGAGGGCTTCGGCGAGGCAGCCAACTTGGTCAAGCTTCCCGGATCGAATTTTCTCGGGGCGGGGCGGCACCGGCACAATAGAGAAAGCGTCAATCGAATCGCCACGCCGAGATACCATATTGGCAATCTTGTAAGCAAAATAGTGTGCAAGCAAGAATCTTTCTCCAATCTTGTAGGCATGAATGAGCCTTGCCGCCTGACCTCTGAATTCAAAAAGCGGTATGATGTGAGAAACCAGAGCTTCTTCTTCGCGACACGCCACACATCGCCCCTGCTCACTGATGAGCTGTCTCCCACAACGCTCGCACCTCGGTTCTCGGATACTCTCGAGCGTGAGCTCGCATGATACGCAGAGAGGAGCGGGGGACCAAGGTACAGGGCCTACAATGGCCCCGCAGAGTACACAGCGGAGAGGGAATATTGCATTCAGCGATGCCGAGGCCCAATACTCGATCGATCTTTGACGCATTCTACAGAATATGATGCAATATTAAGGTCGGTGCTTCAATCTTTCGACTATATTCGACAATATCTGAAGCGCCTTGAGAGGCGTGATCGTATCAGGTTCGAGGTTTTTCAATTCCGCAATGACAAGGTCCTCTCTGCTGAAGAGCTCGTCGAAAGCAGCTCTGCTGCCCTGAGGTTCTTCGGCTGCTGGGGGCGTGGTCTTTTCCGAGACGGCGCCTCCTCTTGTACCTTCAATCAGACCACGTTCAAGCGTCCCCAAATGCGCCTCAATCGCTGATGCGCGAACAATGACCTCATCGGGAAGACCAGCGAGCCGGGCAACGTGGATACCGTACGAGCCGCTGGATGCTCCCTCCTCGAGCCTTTTCGGGAAAGATACATCTCCGTCATGCTCTATCACCGACATCATCATGTTGCGTATCCCGGGGATAGCCATGGTCGTAAGCTGATGATAGTGCGTCGCAAACAGTGTTCGGCACCCGATTCGCCGGATGAGGTATTCGCTCACTGCCCACGCGATCGAAACTCCATCCAGGGTACCTGTACCTCGTCCCACTTCGTCCATGATGACGAGGCTTTTTTCTGTAGCAGTATTGAGGATGAAGGCGGTCTCGTGCATTTCGACAAGAAAGGTGCTTTCTCCCCGCGCCAAATTGTCTTGGGCTCCAACTCGGCAGAAGATCTTATCGACGAGCCCGATCTTCGCAGCATCTGCAGGGACAAAGCTTCCTACATGCGCGAGGAGCACGATGAGGGCAGTTTGCCGCAGTACCGTAGATTTCCCGGCCATATTCGGGCCTGTTATGAGTACAAACCACTGGTCTGCCCGTGAAAAAGATATGGAATTAGGGACAAAATCCCCATAGGGAAGACATGTCTCCACCACAGGATGTCGGCCGTTGACTATCTCTATTTCCGCATTTTCAGAGATTTCAGGACGCGTGTATCCATGCTCCGTAGCGGCCTGGGCGAGCGAGGCAAGGCAGTCAATTTGAGAAATCGAGTGCGAACATTCGAGGAGTGCCGGGATGTACTTTTTTATATGTTCTCTCGTCTCGAGAAACAGCCTCTTTTCAAGCTCGATGATGCGCTCCTGAGCACCGTTGATCTTACTCTCTAAATCCGCCAGACGGTCTGTTGTATATCGCTCGCCTCCGACGAGAGACTGCCTTCGAATAAAATGTTCTGGTACATTTGCCAGATTCCCCTTCGTCACTTCGAGATAATACCCTATTACCCTGTTGTATCGGATGCGTAGATTCTGAATGCCGGAGCGCTCCTTCTCCTCCTCGAGATACGTTTCGAGCACTGCCTGGGTGTTTCTGTGTGTGTTGCGAAGATCGTCGAGTTCGTCGTTATATCCATCTCTGATAAGATTTCCTTCAGTCAACACCACAGAAGGGTCATCCAAGATCGCCTCATCGATAGTGTCAATGACGCGCCTACAGGCTTGGATGTGTTCGGGACTCATGGCCGGCTTGAGGCCCAGGGGAGGGGCTGCGGCCTCGAGCATGCGAAAAAGGCTGAGTCCGGCATCAAGAGAATCCCGCAGCGCGCGCAGATCTTTCGCATTGGCTTTATCGACAGCCAGCCGCGAAATCAGACGTTCGATATCTAAAACACCATAGAGAGTCTTTCGCACCTCGCCCAAGAGCAGCTGATTATGGTATAAAAAAGCGACGGCTTCGAGACGAGCCTCGATCTGTACTCTCTCACGAAGAGGCTGAAATAGCGACTGACGAAGAAGCCTTGTACCGCCGGCCGTCCTTGTTCTGTCGATCACATCGAGCAACGTATCGCGCCTTGTCGAATCGCTGAGATTCTTGACAAGTTCGAGGTTGCGCTTCGTCGCCTCGTCGAGCAGGACGAACTGCTGTTGTTCATACCGCAAAAGGGCACGAACATGGAGGCAGTCCCTATGTATCATTTCCTGAACATATTCAAGTAAGTGCCCGGCCGTAGCAAGTGCAGGGTCTTGATCCTCGAAGCCGAAGCCCTTGAGCGAGGCAAGTCCGAACTTTTTCTTGAGCACTTCTAGCGAATGGATAGGATCATACGCCCAGTCCGGCTGCGGCTCTATCGTGGCGCCACTTTCGCGAATCACCTGAAAAAATTTTGGTTGATCCAAAACGGACTGCTGGACCAAGAGCTCTCGGGGAGACAATCGATAGAGTTCTGCCCGGATCGCTTCACCGCTCTTTTCGCCTTCATGACTAGCGATTGAATACGCCTTGAACTCACCTGTCGACACATCGAGGTACGCAAAGCACAAGTACTCCTTTAATAGACAAATATCTGCAATATAATTGTTCGAAGACTGTTCAAGATAATCATCTTCTACGGTGGTGCCTGGGGTGATGACCTCAACCACTTCTCGATCCATGAGCCCACGCTTGCCTGCAATAGGCCTCTGTTCGCAGATCGCAACCTTTTTACCGGCCTTCAAAAGTCGTGCGATGTAGGCCTTGGCCGCATGGTAGGGGATGCCGCACATGGGCTGGCCCTGGCGTTTGGTCAGCGTGAGGTCGAGGAGTGTACTCGCCTCTTGTGCATCTTCGTTGAACATCTCGTAGAAATCACCCAGGCGGAAAAAGAGTATCTCATCGCGGTGTCGTGCTTTGATTCTCCGGTATTGATCGAGCATCGAGCTGGATGATTCAGGCATGGCAACATTATAAAAGGCCACTCCCTGCAACACAAGAAGCGGCCCTCATCGTACTCAATAGAGCGGCTGTGTGATACTGAGTACAAAGTCGAAAGAGCCCGCAGCTGTTTTCCACGTGACTGCTGAACCGTCAAACACAAAGCGCTTCGCCATGTAGAGCCGGAACGGGAACTGAGGAATGATGAACCGAGCGCCAAATCCAGTGGAAAATGCGAAGTTCTTCCAGCTCAAGTTCCCAGGGCTTGCCGCAAGAACGTCTGAGGTCATATCGAGCCATCCGTCATTGGTCTTCATGATCCCTGCATCCAAAAAGCCATCGATGCTCAGCACCTGCGGAACAATGGGCAGACGGAGCTCGAATGAGTTTTCCCAGACCATTGTTCCCTCGCCCCCGTACAGCTCATTCCAACCCCGCACATTGAAGGTGCCATCGATATATGCCCAGTCTTTCTCCAGCGTGAGCGCCCTCCATGGCTGATCGAAGAGAGTCTGTAGACCGGTGTGCACCCCTATGACGGGAGAGAAGGTCCATGTCGACGAGAAAGGAATCGAAAAGAGAGTCAGGTAGAACTCTGCCTTCGTGTCCGATCGAATATAGAACTGCTGTTCTGTCGGTAGAAAACCCGTATAGGTAAGGCGCTGGCTCAAGAAAAAGCCCTTACCAGGATTATACCAATAGTCGAGATTGTTGAAGTATACGCGCCCGAATACAGAATTCTTCAGAATCCAAACACCATTGTTGTCGCGCATATACTTTTCATACGGACGGTATTTTGTCGTATCGTAGGAGTCCATGCCGAGCCCTGAAGAGACACCACCGGCGAGCCCTATATCTGCTCCGGGAATTTTGAAGACATATCCCATAGAATATCCAAGGCTGAACGTGTAGTCTTCATAATCCATGAGGTAGGCACTCGGCACCGATGACAAAAGGCCATTCCAATCATAGGTGCCTTCTCCCTCAGAGGTATATGGATCAGGGATGTCCTCGGTAGAAAAGATAGGGGGAGCAGCATCCTGCGCCGTCTGTTTCGTGGCGTGCAGTATGGTAAAGCTCAGGTTCTGCGAAATTCGCTTGTCGAAAAGCCAGTTTTGCCCAAAAGAAGTTACGAGGCTCTGCTCATCCGGAGAAAGTGTCAAGTTGACCTGAAGATTGTTCCCTGTACCGCTCAGGTTGATGTCGCTCCATTTTACAAAGCCGGACAATGGAAATGAAGTGTCCTGCCCTAACCCCGACAGCGTCAAACCGAACTGTATCGAGGCAGTGCTCATCTCCTCGACATTGATGACGATATCCATCAGGTCTCCGGCGCTCCCTTGATGAATTTCGGGCTCGACCGTCGAGAAGAACTGAAGGTTATAGAGATTGCGCAACCCATCGATGATTTTCGACTTGGAGAACACTTCACCCTCTTCAAGCGGTATCTCTCTTGCGATGACATAGTCTTTTGTCTTCGTATTGCCCTTAAACGTGATGCTTTCGATGTGAGCCCTGTCTCGCTCCGTAATAGTTATCGTATACGAGATGCTCCCCTTGGCCTCGTCCCGATGCTGCGTCATTTCTATCGAGTTGAAAATGTAACCGGACTCGAAATAGAGATCATCCACTTTTTGTTTGTCCGTAAGCAGGCGTTTTAAATTAAGAGGCTCCCCTTCTTTGACTGTGATGAGGGATGCGAGGCGAGATGTGGGGAAAATGGTATTGCCCTCAAATATGATGCCGCCGAGGGTCCACTGTTTTCCTTCGCTGATGACGAAGGTGATCTCAAGATAGTTTTTTTGCTCTTTCTCGTCCTTCACGTAATTTTTCAATACATCGACGACTTTTGCGTCCACATAGCCTTTGCTCGCATAGTAATCTTCGATGGCCGTGCGACTCTCTGCAAGTTTCGACTCTTCAAAGGCTCCTTTTTGAAATAAACCGGCCTCTTTGAGCGTCACTTGGCTCTTGAGCGTCTGAGAGGAGAAGGCTACGTTGCCGGAGAAAAGTATTTTTCGTACGACGACGGCAGTCCCTTCACTCACCTTGAAAGTCAAAATGATACGTGAGGCATCTTGAGGGCTGGGGGAGGTCTCGAACTCCACCTTCGCGTCGGGATAGCCTTTTTGTAAATACAGCTTCTGCATCGCGAGCATGTCGGCCTTCGCCTTATCCTCGCTGTAGATCGAATTGTTTTTTGAAGAAGCCACATCGAGCAACTCTGAAGTCCTCAGTGCACTGTTTCCGACAATTCTGATCGAACTGATAGAGGGTTTCTCTACTACAATGAATTTAATGACGATTCTATCTTTTGAATCACCTGCCGGCAGTGGAACCGCCTCTATGGTCTCAAACCAATCGAGCGCATACAGCTTGGCCTGAATTTCGAACCACAAAGCATCATTAAAAATAGTGCCAACATAGCCCCGGAGGAGCGAATCGAGGTCGTTGGAGTTTGCATAATGAAGGCCCTCCCACTGAAAACCTGCGATCGGTTTGTTCCAGAACCAATCTTCAGATGCATTTTGTGGTGTGGACTGGGAAGTATCCTGTGCAAACATTCCATGGATGGCAAAAAAAAGCATTGCTGCTACAAGAAGGAAATATCGATGAAACTTCATTGCCGCTCCTGCTTTGATCAATAATTTATACGCCAACTCAGACTGAGCGTCTGATTGTTGAGGGGAGTTCCCTTATCTCCTACAGACATACTCCACTGGAGAAGCCCAAAAGGAGACTCTAGCTCCAAACCGAACTCCGAGTCTAATTGTAAAGAGCCAGTCATCTCAAGCGGGTCATGGGCCATTCTTAGACTAAAATGCGCGAAAGCCGAATCGGTTATATATTTTCCAGCAAAAAGTTCCGTCCCAGTCAAATATGCCGAAAGCGGACTGAGATCACTTTGGGTACGATCTGTGATGTCCAAAAGCCATCTCTGAATAAAAGAAGAGCGTATATAGAGTACATCGATGCCGAGAGCTCTTTGAACTCTTTGTTCAAAAGACCTGAAAAGGGAGTTCTGAGTAAGGAACTCAGAGCTTGCAATGGCTGCCTCCCGAAGTGTAAGGGGAGCATTATCCGAGGACTCCGAAAGGGAGAGTCCCCCCCCCAATAAGGCTAAGAGCTCTATTTCACTTTTCGGGGGTAGAGAGGAAAGGCGTGGATTGAAATTTTCCAATGGAATTCTATCCGCAGAGAGCGTGATAGTGAGTATCTCATCTTGGATCGGCTCTCTGAGTTCTGCAGTAATCGTGATGAGAGGGTTGAATTTTGTCTGATTCTCAGCAAAATCGATCGAGCACTGTTTGATGAAGAAATTTCGAAGTAGATAGAACACATATCCTGAACGGAGTTGTACGCTTCCGTTCACAGATAATGCCCCACTTGCCTCATCGAACAGGATATTCAGCGCCGAATTCGGAGAAACCATCCCTTTCACCAGTGGTATATCCTGACTTGGAAGATACAGTTCGACATTCTTTCCGAACGTGAGAGCCAGATTGAGAGAAATCGGCAGAGCGGGTTGGCCTGTCGCTTCGGAGGCGGTAAAGCCAACCGGATTTACTTCGAGGGTACCATCTTCGAAGAAGATATTGCCGCCAACTTCCAGCTTAGTTTGGGAGATGCTCGCTCTGAGGTCGGCCTTTAGTCGAATGTCTTTGGCGGTCAACCCTCCTATGGTACCTTTAAATCGTACAGAATCAGTGTCTACAGTCGATATGAATGCCTTGATTTCGCCGATGGTCCACCTGGCCAGACTCGCCGTGGCTGCGACAGATACCTTGCCCATGCCTATGCTGACAATTGTCGGTCCTAGTTCAATAATCCCTTCGCTTATCGTAAGTTCAGCATTAAAAGGTCCTACCTGCTCAAAGAGATATACATTTGAAGAGAGAGACACATTGTCCAGCAGAATCTTGCCGTCTATTCTCGGATCCGAGATGTCTCCCGCGATATGCATGGAAGCGGAACCGCTCCCTTTTAGATCCTTTATGTCTTC
>DIXD01000052.1 GCA_002435985.1 Spirochaetaceae bacterium UBA6089 | reverse complement strand
TGGATGCTTATGACCACGGCAACGTACCTCAGCCTGAAAAGGGGCTGAAAAAAACAGAACCGCTGAGCCTCCAAGAAGCGCGGCGTGTGGTGAAAAATCACCCCTTTGTAGACGGCAACAAGCGGATTGGCGCGGCATTGTTTCTGCGGTTTCTAGAGAAAAATGGCTTCCTCTATCAGAGCGATGGAACGCGAAGACTTTCGGACGAGGCCTTGGTTGCCCTGACCTTGCTCATTGCTGAAAGCTCACCGAAAGATAAAGACATCATTGTTCGTCTAGTAGCCTATCTGCTTCAGAAGCAAAAGATTGAGAGGGGAGAGGAGAAGCGATGAAACCCACCGACACGAGCGAAGCCGGGCTCGAAACGCTGATCTGCTTGATGCTCACGGGTACTGACTGCGTACCTCGACCTGCCGTCACTTCGGAATTAGTTACCGAGAAGCCGCCACCTTTCAGCGGTGTGGGCTGGCTCCCCGGCAACCCAGCCAATTACGACCGGGAGTACTGCGTCGATCTGGTTCAGCTCATAGCGTTTCTGCGTTCTACGCAGCCCGAGGTCGCCGAAGCGCTCGATCTGGATCATGACAGCCCCACCCGTCGTAAGTTTCTGGTGCGGCTGGAGGGCGAGGTGAGCAAACGCGGAGTGGTGGACATACTGCGCAACGGTGTCCAGCACGGACCTTACCGCATTGAGCTTTTCTACGGCACGCCTTCCCCCGGAAACGAACAGGCGCGGGAGCTCTATACACAGAACTGCTTCACCGTCACGCGCCAGCTCCGCTACAGCCGCGAAGAGACCCAGCGGGCGCTGGACCTGGTGCTCTTCATCAATGGTCTACCGGTCTTCACCTTCGAGCTCAAAAATCGCCTCACCAAACAGACGGTGCATGATGCCATCGAACAATACAAGCGCGACCGCAACCCGCGCGAAAAGCTCTTCGAGCTGGGCCGCTGCGTGGCGCACTTTGCGGTCGACGAAAACGAGGTGTGGTTCTGCACCCACCTTCAAGGCAAGACCTCGTGGTTTCTTCCTTTCAACAAGGGATGGAACGACGGCGCGGGCAATCCTCCCAATCAGCAGCAGCTCAAGATCGACTACTTGTGGCGGGAGATACTCACCCGTGACAGCCTGACCGACATTCTAGAAAACTACGCACAGATCGTCGAGACCAAAGACGAGAAGACCGGCCGCAAGAAGGCAGTGCAGATCTGGCCTCGCTACCACCAGCTCGACGTGGTGCGAAAACTCTTGGCGGACGCGGCGGCGCACGGCGTGGGCCGGCGCTACCTTATCCAACATTCCGCCGGCAGCGGCAAGTCCAACTCCATCGCCTGGCTGGCCCATCAGCTGATCGGGCTTGCCAGGGACGGTAAGCCCATTTTCGATTCCATGATCGTGGTGACCGACCGGCGCATCCTGGACCGGCAAATCCGGGACACGGTCAAGCAGTTTGCCCAGGTGAGCGCCACGGTGGGGCACGCCGAGCATTCGGGAGACCTGCGGCGCTTCATCGAGAGCGGCAAGAAGATCATCATCACCACGCTGCAGAAGTTCCCCTACATCCTCGAGGAAATCGGCAGGGAACACCGCGGGCACTGTTTTGCCATCATCATCGACGAAGCACACTCTAGTCAGGGCGGACGCACCTCGGCCACGATGAGCATGGCCCTGTCGGAGGCCGGTGCCGAGGACGAAGACGAGACTTTCGAGGACGTCATCAATCGTCTGATGGAAGCCCAGAAGCTTTTGCCGAACGCAAGCTACTTCGCCTTTACTGCTACCCCAAAAAATAAGACGCTCGAGATGTTCGGTGAACCTGTCCCGCAGACCGACGGTACGGTGAAACATAGGCCGTTCCACAGCTACACCATGAAACAGGCCATTCAAGAAGGGTTCATTTTGGATGTGCTGGTCAATTATACGCCTGTCAAGAGCTACTATAAGCTCATCAAGACTATCGAAGACGACCCCGAGTTCGACGTCAAAAAAGCGCAAAAGAAGCTGCGCCGCTTCGTCGAGGGTCATGAGCACGCCATTCGGCTCAAAACCGAGATCATGGTGGACCACTTTCATGAACAAGTTATCGCCAAGGGCAAAATCGGCGGCCAGGCGCGCGCTATGGTGGTGACCGGTGGGATCGAACGGGCCATCCAGTACTTCCACGCCTTTCAGACGTATCTTGCCGAACGCAAAAGCCCCTATCGGGCGATTGTGGCCTTCTCGGGGGAACATGAATATGGCGGGCAACGGGTCACCGAGGCCAGTCTCAACGGCTTTCCCTCGAATCAGATCGCAGACAAGATTCAGGAAGATCCGTATCGGTTTTTGATCTGTGCCGACAAATTCCAGACCGGCTATGACGAGCCGCTCTTGCATACCATGTACGTGGACAAGGTGCTCTCCGGGGTCAAGGCAGTGCAGACCCTTTCGCGCCTCAATCGCGCCCACCCCCAGAAGCACGACACCTTCGTCCTCGATTTCGTCAACGATCCGGAGGTGATCCAAAAGGCCTTCGAGCCCTACTACCGGACGACCATCCTCGCGGACGAGACCGATCCAAACAAGCTGCACGACCTTAAGGCCGATCTTGACGGCTACCAGGTGTACGCCCTCGACCAGGTGGATGCACTGGTACGGCTGTATCTGGACGGCGCCGACCGTGACCAGCTCGATCCGATCCTCGACGCCTGCGTTGCCGTCTATGTGGAGCATCTCGACGAGGACGGCCAGGTCGACTTCAAGGGTAAAGCCAAGGCCTTTCTGCGAACCTATGGCTTTCTGTCCTCGATCCTCCCGTACACCAATGCGGAATGGGAGAAGCTATCGATCTTTCTCAACTTTCTGGTGCTCAAGCTGCCGGCGCCGAAGGAAGAAGACCTTTCTAAAGGCATTCTTGAGGCGATCGACATGGACAGCTACCGGGTCGAAAAGCAGGCGACCATGAGGATTGCGCTTCCCGATGCAGATGCAGAAATCGAACCCGTACCCGGTACAGGCGGCGGTCATAACCCCGAACCGGAGCTCGAACGCCTTTCGAACATCATCAAGGCTTTTAATGATCAGTTCGGCAACATTTCCTGGACGGATGCCGATCGGGTTCACAAATTGATTACAGAGGAAATTCCCGCACGGGTGGCAGCCGACAACGCCTACCAGAACGCTCTCAGGTATTCCGACAAGCAAAACGCCCGCATCGAGCACGACAAAGCGCTCCAGCGGGTGATGACCGCGCTGCTCAAAGACGACACTGAACTATTCAAACAGTTCAGCGACAATGAGTCCTTCCGGCGCTGGCTGACCGATACGGTATTCGCGCTGACCTACAGCGAATCCGGCAGCAGTTCGTAAGCCAAGACAAGCTGTATTTATATATTTATATAAGATATTGCTGCCTCTTTGATGGCGAAGTTCGGCCTAGGCAATGACTTCTGAAAATTTATTGCGCAATTCTCTCCTTGAGCTCTGTCATCGTATAGCCAAAATCCTTGGCCATGTCCCGCAGGGGCTTATTCGTCGGGATATCGTGAGGAAGCCCTAATTTTTCGATGACCTGTTCGGGGGTGGTGTTGAGCTTGGACGCTGTTTCTTCAATGGTCAACGTGCCTTCGAGCGTGAAGCCCTCTGGTATTTTTAGTGTTGGACTAGATTCCGTGGTTGGGGCTGCGCTGCTGACTGGAACTGTTCCCTGGGCTGATGGAGGCGGTGAGAGAATCTGTGTCGTGGTACTTTCTGTTGATGCCTGTGGTTGAACAGCCTCTAACGGTGGATTTTCCACGGGCGAAGGTTCGGATGGAACAGCTTCTCCTTCGCCGTCCTCGCCGGTATAAGGAATTCCAAGTCTCTTTGCGATTGCCATTCTCACCGCGTCGGTTTCGAAATCTTCTTTTCCTATAAGCGCGCCTGTATCTTTTATCTTCGTTGTTGCCGGAACGAGCGCCGGATCGACACCGATATCGGTCAGGATCACTGCTGCGTCGATACCGGTGACTTCGGCAAGCTCGGCGTAGGTTGTGGAGCCTTTGACATTTTCGAGATTAAACGTGCCTTCTTCCAATGTTACTTGCTTAAGTGTGGGATTTGTGAATTTAAGCATGCCGGTAGCTTGACCGATAAGTGCTGCTGCGGCATAAATCCCCAATCCTAAACCTATGATTGTCCAGATTTTCGTCTTTTTTCCGCCGAGGGTTGTATAGAGCGTATTCTTTTTTGTGGGACAAACCGTCACGCATTCCATACACCCGATACATTCCGGCGAATGAATAGCATCGGCATGCGAGACATCGATATTCATAGGACAGGCGCGGTCGCACAATGAACACGAGATACATGTGGGTTCATCCCGCTTAATTCTGAAAATAGGAATGCGACTTAGAATAGCCAGAAGAGCACCGAGTGGACAAGCGTATTTACAAAATGCGCGCTCGTACAACATCGAAAGCCCTAAAAAAAGAATCAGCAAGATAAATCCGATTTTGAATTCGGCCCAAAGCTCGGCGAACCCCGCAGTTAGATGGCCAAGCGCCGCCACCGGGTCATAAGGCCGAATGACGAGTTCTCCTGTTTTCCAAGTAAAATAGATAATCCCGACGAGGATAACGTATTTTGCCCATCGTAAAACACGATCCACTTTGGGAGGTACCGTAAATCGTTTTTTGAAGATTTTTTTACCAATCCACCCGAAGACTCCTTGAAGAGCGCCAAAGGCGCAGAGCCAGCCGCAGAAAAATCGCGAAAGAACAATGCCGAGCACGACAACAGCACCGAATAAAACGATATTGCTTGGGGTAATGTGCTTTAGAAATTCGCCACTTGCGAGCCATTTCATCAGTGTTTCAAGCCCGCCAAAGGGGCAAAGCGAATCAACAGAGGGCATATTCGGCAGAAGGTCATGCAATACAATCAGTATCAGGAAGCCTGACAACATTACACCGAGAACAATTCTTCTAAAAAGCTGGATTTTAGAAATCTTTTTCGCCATTATAGTGCCGCCTTTCTCGAATTCACGGTGGAAAAGACAATAATATATCTTTGTCTCTTATTATATAAGTATAGAGTAATGCTGTTTCGGTTTCAAAAAATCTGCGCTTTTGTCGAATCCATGGAAGCCAGGATCGGGCTTACCGTTATAAGCTCACTAATTTATGGAAGCATGGATAGGCCCCACCGCTTCAAGCACCGTCAATTTACGGGAAAAGCGTTAATTCACCTCACCTTTTAAGGAAAGCCGATATCTAAAGTAATCCAATGTATTGCCGCTCATATTACCGATGCGGATCATATGGAGTATCAGGCTGATGACTTCAGCTTTTTCTGCGCCGTAGGTCTGTTCTAGCTTCTGTACGGCTTCGGCGTCGGGATGGCCGTCGGTGTCAGCCCAATGCTGTGCATAGAGCAATGCCGGGAGCTGTTCCTGCGGACAATCGGCGAACTCACCTGCCAACAAATCGGTTATCTGATCCCTATCTA
Source organism: Spirochaetaceae bacterium UBA6089 (assembly GCA_002435985.1). Lineage (GTDB taxonomy): Bacteria > Spirochaetota > Spirochaetia > Treponematales > Rectinemataceae > Rectinema. Next base: position 26,269 of record DIXD01000052.1, on the reverse strand, counting down.
TACCACTTTTCAATGCCTGCCCAGTGTGAAAATATGAGCAATAGCGGCATTGATTTACAGAGGTCACAGCCAGCATCAGCCTTTCCATGAAATCGTGGGATATGACTTTATTCCTGTTTACGGCAAGCACCAGCCTGGGTCTGCTGAGCACGAAGCGGAGATCATCAAAAAAATCGCCCGGTTTTTTATACAGTCTTTTACTGAATTTCATTATGACAGCTCCCTAATTATGGCTCCTGATGTTTAATAAGGTGATTATAATATAATATTGTTTTACTGATAACTGACTGACTGAAAAGTGTTTTAAGATTCAATTTCAATATTTCCTCGCGCAGCTATTTTCCACTTATCGATTTGCTATAAATCTGATATAGTTTTTGTATTATGTGGGATCTGGTACAGCTTTTTCTGTTGAGCTATCTGGCATTCCTTGGCTTTCTACGGGTTCGTCGGTTTTATACCACACCGCTTGTAGGTTTTACTGGTAAGCTGGCCGTTAACGATATAAACAGTCCCAATATCAGCACCATCCCTTTGCCCGTCTCGGTTATTATTCCAGCCCGTAATGAGGAATTGCGGCTCCCGGCTCTCTTGGAATCTCTGAAAAACCAGTCTCGAAGGCCTCAAGAGATCATCGTGGTTGATGATGCTTCTACCGACGGCACCGCAGAGCTTGCTTGGCGCTATGGCTGCCGGGTAGTCCGGCCGGATGATAAGCGATGGGCAGGGAAAAGCGCTGCCTGCTATGCGGGAGCCCAGGCCGCCACAGGCAAATATCTTCTCTTTTTTGATGCCGATGTCTTTCTCACTGCCGATGCTCTAGAGTATCTATACCGATACAGTCAGAAAGGGGTGGTGTTAAGTGTCCAACCCTACCACTATATGGAACGGGCTTATGAACAGTGTTCCCTCTACTTCAATTTGGTAGCCCTACTGGGTCTCGATTTGGGACGACGACAGCATCCTTTTGACACAAAACTTGGCTTTTTCGGTCCGTGCATGCTTCTAGACCGAGAAACCTACCTCAAAACCGGCGGTCACACCCTGGTCAGGGACTCCATCCTGGAGGATATGGCCCTTGGGCAAGCCTTTGTAAAGCAGAAGATACCCCTGTACTCTATTCCCCACAACAAGCGACTCAGCGTCAGAATGTATGCCGAAGGCTTTCGGCAGCTTTTTAATGGCTGGTCCAAGAATATGGCCTTGGGAGCACAACGGTCCAATGTATGGACTATCCTGATTATTTCATCGATAATGGCCCTGTCCTTTATTATTCCTGTCGAACTGTTAAAGGCTCTCCTTAGGGCCGATTTTGCGGGAAGTTTTCTCTATACTGGTGCGTTTTTCGCCTTTGCAGGATTGCTCTATCTTAGTGCTCGACAGCTTGGTTTTTTTCGATTCTGGAGCTGTCTTTGTTTTCCGCTCATGGCCTTCTTTTTTGTAGTTGTCTTCCTCCGGTCCTTTCTTATGCAGCTGCTTCATGTACCCATTGAATGGCGTGGACGTAGGGTAAGGATACAATGAGGGTACTTTTGTATATCGCAGTAAATGCCCTCTTTTGGGTAATCGTTCATTTTGTAAGTGGTTACGTGGTTCACCTGTTTCCGGACAGCCTGTATAGGCCTGAGCAGTTACTCTTTAGACTGCATCGATGGGAGTACCGGGGCTCTATATATCGGCGATATTTGCGGATTCACGCATGGAAAGACCATCTCCCCGAAGCTGGAAAATTCTTTTCTCTCCATCCTTTTGATAAATCTCATCTCACAAGATTTGACCGGGACTACCTGGCACGTTTTATCCTCGAAACCTGTCGAGCAGAGCTTGCCCACGTTTTGCCTTTCCTCTTCTATCCCCTGTGTCTTCCTTGGAACCCATGGCCTGCTAACCTAATTATGTTTCTTTACGCAGTCCTTGCCAATGTTCCTTTTATTCTTATTCAACGTTATAATCGGGCTCGTTTGCTTACATTGCAAATTTTTACCACACGCAACTGAGATAAGCTTTCTCAATGTACGACCACTTATAGACCACTTTTTCCAGCACAGACCACTCTATCTTGACAAGACGTCTTCCTTACAAAGCCCTTCCTTAAAAAGCCCCTTCTTCAGGATAAATTTCAAAGAATTCAAGGAAGTCATCCAGCAAAGAAAAACTACATACGAGGACCCCTCCAAGGACTTTGCAACCGACAGAGAGGTTTTATCGATCCTCATCGAACACGTCCGGGTTCCTTAGCACATCCCTCGGTTTGGAGCCCTGGGCCGGTCCGACGATGCCCTTCTCCTCCATCATTTCGACGAGGCGGGCAGCGCGGTTAAAGCCGATCTTGAGGCGGCGCTGGATATAGCTGACGGAAGCCTTGCCCTGCTGAAGCACGATTTCGAGGGCTTTCTGAAAGAGGGGGTCGCTCCCGTCTTCGTCGAAGAGGGTGGGCTCGTCGGAGTCTTCTTCGTCGATGAAGATCTCTTCGTCGATGTATTCGGGCTCTCCCAGGGTTTTGACGTGGGCGACGACGCGCTCGACTTCTTCTTCGGAGACAAAGGCGCCCTGCATGCGGACGGGGAAGGGGTCCTGAGCGCCGGAGAAGAGCATGTCGCCGCGCCCCAACAGTTTTTCGGCGCCGACCATGTCGATGATGGTGCGGCTGTCGAATTTGCTGGCGACCATGAAGGCGATGCGCGAGGGGATATTGGCCTTGATGAGGCCGGTTATGACGTCGATGCTGGGACGCTGGGTGGCGAGGACGAGGTGGATGCCCACGGCGCGGGACATGGCGGCAAGGCGCGCAAGGGTAGCCTCGAGTTCTTTGCCGGTGATCTGCATGAGGTCGGCGAATTCGTCGATAATAACCACAATATATGGAAGTTTTTCTTGGGCGAGGTTGCGCTCGCGGATGCGGCGGTTGTAAGAGCGTATGTCCCGCACGCCAAGGCTGTCGAGCATGGAGTAGCGGCGCTCCATTTCGCAGATACAGTACTGGAGCGCTTGGAAGGCCTTCTTCGCCTCGGTGACCACAGGCGTCATGAGGTGGGGTATGTCGTTGTAGAGTTTAAGTTCGACGATCTTGGGATCGATGAGCATGAGTCTGACGTCTTCGGGCGTGCGCTTGTATAGGATCGAGAGGATAATCGAATTGACGCAGACAGACTTGCCTGAACCTGTTGCGCCCGCAATGAGCAGGTGTGGCATCTGAGTGAGATCCACGAGCTGAACTTCGCCGGCGATATCCTTGCCGAGTGCTACGGGAATTTCCATTTTGGTCTGGCGAAACATTTCGCTCTCAATAAGCTCACGCAGGGAGACGATGGAGCGACGCTCGTTCGGCACCTCGATGCCCACGGCGTGCTTGCCGGGAATGGGTGCAACGATGCGCACGCTGGAGGCCGCAAGTCTAAGTGCGATGTTGTCGCTCAGGTTGGTGATCTTTGAGATTTTGACGCCGTGTGCGGGTAGAATTTCGAACATGGTGATGACCGGACCCTTTCGGATGCCCGTCACCTCGGCCTCGATGCCGAACTCGGCAAGGGTTTCCTTGAGAACCCTGGCGCTGGCGCGGGTCTTGTCGTCGATGATCCAGTACTGGCCATCAGGGTAAGTATTGAGCAGCCCGTCGATGGGCACATGGTAGGTTTTGGCCGCCTTGCGCTCGAGGATGCGATCGACGATGGCGCGCTTGGGCTCTTCTCCTGCCTGCGCGGGGCGTGCAGGGGGGACGGAGGTGAAGGAGATTCCTTCTGTACCCAATGCATCAGTGCCCAGTGCAAAAGAAAGAGACTGAGCTGCTGCCGATGAGTCCTCGTGTCGGAGCGCCCCGCGGCCCTGAGCGGAGCTTGCGGCCGCGGCAGCAATAGGCGCCGAGCCAGGCGCGTAACCCACCCATTCGGATCCCGTCGAAACCGCGGCCTTCTCTTCGGACTTGAGGGGATCGGGATGAGGCACCTCGGGAATATTGAGCGAGACATCCTTTTTTGCGAGGGCTTCTGCGCGCGCGAGACGAGCTTCTTCCTTTCGTTTGCGCCGGTCTTCACGCTTCATCGAGATATGCTTCAAAAAAATCGCCAATTTCTGGCCAAAACTCTGCGTCTCTCCATTCTTTTTCTTTTCCGCGCGCGTCTTGATGTACCCATTTACCCTGAGCCAATCCGAGAGTTTAATGTAACCCGCGATCACCACCACGAAGCTCGCCGCACACAAAAATCCCAGAGCCGCATACAGTGAGGAGAGCCCCACCTTCGCCATCGCGGGGTAGCTCTCGAAAAATGCTCCGGGGTCGCTCGATAGACGCGCAAAGCCTGTCACCACAATAAAAGGTAGGGCCGAAACACCCAAAAGGTAGGTCATACGCGGACAGAACCTGGGCACGAACACAAGCCCAGCCGCCCAAAACAGCCATAGAGGCAAAAAATATGCCGCCCACGAAAAGACGTTCAGCAGGACCTTGCCCGGCACGACAAGCGGCTCCCAGAGCGCAGGAAAGTGCGTCCACAGCACCATGGAGAGCAACGCCACTATCCCTGCGGCCGCGAACAGGAGCGCCACAATGCCTCGGGCGCTTTTCAACGGCGAACGCGAAGTCGAGACGCGGGGTGCCCTTTTTTTTGCGACGACGACCGAGGCTTTGGGCTGAGATTTTTTCTTTGTTTCCATGGACACACTAATCCTGTTTTATTATCGGCATTTTCTGGCCCGGGCGTTACGCCGGACAAGGCTTTTTTAGTGCTCTCGATCTTGTGCAAGAGAGAAGGGACAAGGCTAGGAGAGATAGAGGCCAGCATCTTACGCCACCGCGAAGCGAGGGATGCTGTCGGGATGATGTTTCCCCGGGGTTTTCCAGGCCTTCATCCAGGTACGGTGCATGCTTGGAGACAGGGAGAGATGACTTACAAAGAGCCGAGTGCCGCACGTAAGCTCATGAGCGAAGGAGGAGATCCAAGACAGTGGGATGTGCGCAGCGTGGGCATGGGAGGAAAAGGGGGAGGGGTGTGCGATGCGGAAGGGTTTGAGGTAGTTGTGGGTGAAAAGGTACAGGGAGAGTCGGAGCATGGCAGCGGCGACATTGCGAGGGAAGCAGGTTGTTTCACGGTGGTAGTGGGCGAGGTCTTTGCGGATCTCTCGATCGATATAGTTGGAGGCAAAGAGAGGATTGGAGACGGTACGAGGGAGTTTAGACCAGACTGTCCAATGGACGAGGCGGTGTTGGGGTGTTTGGTTGTGCCATTGGGGGAGTGAGGAGAGGACACGGGGGTAGTGAGGGTTTTCATCGGTGATGAGCACGAAGGGGTGATCGGGGCGAGGGGGAGCGAGACGGAGTGCGGTGAGCAAGGGTTCGCGGAATGCGCGCTCGAGGGCGCCATGCTCGAGGGCAGTGTACCGATAGAGGCGGAGGGCTTTCATCTTCTGTGCTGGGGTCATGGTTCCTGCTCGACGGTGGGAGGCATGGCTGAGGTCGATGACGAACTGCGAATGGGCGGTGAGGGCGATGGGGATGTCGGAGGGGAAGAATTGGGAGCCTTCGAAGGCGACAAAGCCGTCGATACAGATATCGTCGGAGAGACGGGTGTGGGCAAGGATGCGACTATGGAGACCGATGGCCTGACGGGAGAGTCGTTCGAGCCGGTTGGAGATGAGACAGAGGGAAAGGGAGAGGGCACGGCTGATGGCGCGCAGGCTTTCCCCATTGAGAAAGCGGCTCAAGAGAGGGTCTAAGGGGATGGGATGCTTGAGGTAATAGGACAGATGGAAGGTTTGGGACGAAAAGGTGGTGTGACAGCGGGGACACTGGTAGCGCTGTACTCGTCCGAAGGCCTTGGTATGATAGCTTCCTTTTGCATGGGCCCAGGCCGTGGTAGGCGCCTGGGTATGCCAGACGCACGCGGGATTGGGACAGAAGGGGAAGTGCTGCATTGATAGATACCTCCTTCGGAGACTTGATCTTGTCTCCTCACACTACAAGACGCCTTTCCCCTTCTTTTTCGCTTCAACCTCTTGCACAAGATCGAGAGCACTAATCGGAGAGAACAAGATTTTTAATAATTTTGAATGATTTAGTTCACTACTCCATTGCCGTACAAGAGAATGATACATTATACTTATTGGACTTAAAGGATGTCCGCAATCGCAGCTCCATCCTCAATCTCAAGCAAGGAAACGATATGGAAATCAAAAAAGACCGCGTAGTCACCATCGATTATTCCCTCCGTGACGATACAGGAAGGCTCATCGACTCATCCGAGGGGGGCGAGCCTCTCGTGTATCTCCATGGGAATGAGAATATCATCCCGGGTCTCGAAAAAGAACTCGAAGGGAAGAATCCCGGCGACTCGATCGCATGCAGCGTCGCTCCGGAAGACGCCTACGGCGATCGGGACGAAGCCCTTGTGTTCAAGGTTCAGAAAAAGGACTTCGGCGAGAACGTCGAGGTCGCGCCAGGCATGCAGTTCGAGGCGCACGGCGAAAACGGCGTACAGATCGTCTCGGTGGTCAAGATCGAGGGCGAGGATGTCACGCTCGACGCGAACCACCCGCTTGCCGGTGAGACTCTCCATTTCGACGTGAAGGTCGTCGATGTCCGCGAAGCCACCCCCGAGGAGCTCGAACACGGTCACGTGCATGGAGATCATGACGAAAGCGACGATGACTACGATGGCGACTGCGAGGGTGATGACGATTGCGATTAAGGTGAAGACTGCTGCAGCTGAACAGCATCGCCGATATTGCATTCTCCTGTGACAGGCATGTATGAAATTCTTTTCAAACGTGCGTGTCCGGTTTCTTGATATTGCGATCTTCGCTCTGGCTGCCGCTCTGGTGGTTGGAACCTCGCTTCTGGTTCTAGATCGTCAGAGCGGCACCCGTTATGTCCAGATAACAGGTGAAACCGGCGAATGGATCGCTCCTCTCGACAAAGACGCCGAATACGAGATACCGGGTCCGCTCGGCATCACCGTCGTGCACATCCATAACGGAACAGCGGCCATAGAGGAATCTCCCTGTAAAAACAAGCTCTGTATTCTGTCCGGCGCGATTTCCGAGCCGAATCAGTGGGTAGCCTGTCTGCCGAACAAGGTCTTCGTGCGAATTATGAGCAGCGGTGGCAGCAAGGATGAGGGGGGCGTCGATGCAAGCACCTTCTAGTCGTTCGGAGGAAAGCCTGCGCTCGCGCTTCGCAAATCGCTCCGATGTGACGGCGCTGTTGGCAGCGTTTTGTTTCTTTCTTTCCACTATTGAGTATATGCTGCCGAAGCCCCTACCTTTCATGCGGCTCGGCATCGCGAATCTGCCCATACTGCTCGCAGTGGATTTTTTGCCTTTCAATTGGTTTCTTGTGCTGGTTGCCGCAAAAGTGGTCGGTATGAGCATTGTGTCGGGCACGCTCTTTTCGTATGTGGCGCTGTTCAGCCTGGCGGGGACGATGGTTGCGGCACTCGTGATGCGCGGTGTACGGCGAGTAAGTGGGCAGGCAGTATCGCTGGTCGGCGTTTCGATTGCAGGAGCCGTCTCGTCGAATGCGACGCAGATGCTAATCGCGCGCTTTGTCATCTTCGGTGAGGTGGCATGGCTGATCGCGCCGCTCTTTCTGCTGACGGGGCTTATCACCGGAACGCTGATGGGCTTTTTCGCCGAATATTTCGTCGAACACTCGAACTGGTATGCGTATGCGACGGGCGCCTCGGAGATGCCGGATACAGAAGACGGATCCGACATAGGCCTGGGACTAGACTCCGCGGACGATGGCCTATGGGGTGGTGCGCCCGGCAGGGCCAGCAGGGCCAGTGGGACCGGCGGAGATACAGGGCCGTCGGAACAGGTAGACGCGCAGGATGGAATTGGACGACGAGCCGCAAAAAAAGCGAGCCGATCTGTGCGGCGCCGGCGCTACGAGGCTTTGATCGAGCCTTGGGTGGCAGCTGTGCTCGGCGTAACGATCGCCGTGATCTTTCTGTTGCAGCAGGGCCTATTTGTCAAAGCCTTGTTCTTTCTTCTGTTTATTCTTTGGGCCTGGGCTGCGGGCAAGCGCTTTTCGCTCATTTCCACCCTGATCGTAATGGTAGGAATCGTCGCGACGAATCTCCTTATTCCGTCCGGGCGTGTGCTCCTCAGACTCGGCCCCATCGTCATCACCGAAATGGCGCTCAGCGAAGGACTCTCCAAGGCACTCACCTTCGAAGGACTCATGTATCTTTCCAAGGCGGCCATCATGCCGGGGCTTCATTTCCCAGGGAAGTTCGGCGCAATCATTGCAGAGGCCTTCCAATATTACGACCACATCATCGAGTATCGGGGCAAGGTGCATGCAAAGACGGCGGTGCGCGACATCGATGAGCTATTGCAAAAAATCTGGCTGGACGCACGGTTCGCGGGCCCCTCTGCAGAGCAAGCGGCCCAAGCTGCCGGCACAGCCTTTCTTTCAAACCAATCCCGCACCCGTAGATCCTTCATTTTTGCGCTCATCATTTTTACAATTGTTGTGGGCATACTGATTGCAGCGAAAACTACCGGAATCTGATTCAGTAAAACGACACGGCGCAAAGGGAGGCAGAAGGCCATCACAGGCCATATATCGGCTCGCCCTTGTGTGCACGCTGTCTGCCAAACTCTGCGGAGTCCCTCTATGTGTGCGCTGTTTGCCAAACTCTGCAGGCGGCCCCTTATGTTCACGCCATCGATAGACTTTTCTCGCTTATCTCACTACAAAACTGACAAGTTTATCCGGCACGGCAATCACTTTGACGATTTCCTTGCCGGCGAGCCATTCGGTTATTTTCTCTGCTGCCTTCGCCATTTCGATGAGCTGTTCTTTCGGCGTGTTTGCAGGCGCGGTGAATTTGCTGCGCACCTTACCGTTGACCTGCACGACAATTTCCTTCTCCTCGTCGCGGGTGAGCTCTTCGCAGTAGGCGGGCCATGAGACCTTCGAAACCGAACCTTCGTGGCCAAGCTTTGCCCAGAGCTCTTCGCCGAGGTGCGGCGCATAGGGGGCGATAAGGAGCACGAAGGGCTCCCAGGCAGCACGTGGCATACTCTCAAGTTTGGCCAGTTCGTTCGAGTAGATCATCATCTGCGAGATCGCGGTGTTGAAATTCAGCGTGGCCGTATCGTTCGTCACCTTCTTGATGGTCTTGTGGAGGAGCTTTTCAAGCTCGGGCGACAAGGGTTCCTCGACTACGGGGCGTTCGGAAAGGGCCCAGAGGCGTTCGAGGAAACGCGAGACACCCACAAGGCCGGCCGTCGACCATGGCTTGGAAACCTCGAGCGGGCCCATGAACATCTCGTAGACGCGCATGGTGTCTGCGCCGTAGTTCTCGACGATGTCGTCGGGATTGATGACATTTCCGCGGCTTTTGGACATCTTCTGGTTGTCTTCACCGAGGATCATGCCCTGGTTCACAAGACGCACGAAGGGCTCGTCGGTGTTCACCAGCCCCATGTCATAGAGCACCTTGTGCCAAAAGCGGCTGTACAGAAGATGCAGAACCGCATGTTCGGCCCCGCCCACGTAGAGATCGACGGGCATCCAGTAGTCGATCTTGGAGCGGTCCGCAAAGGCCTTGGGGTTGTGCGGATCGAGGTAGCGCAGGAAATACCAGCAGGAACCGGCCCACTGGGGCATGGTGTTGGTCTCGCGTTTGGCAGGGCCGCCGCAGTGGGGGCAGGTGGTGTTGACCCATTCGGGGATGGCAGCAAGCGGGGAATCGCCCGTGCCGGTTGGGGCGTAGGATTTCACCTCGGGCAGGGTAAGAGGAAGGCTTTCTTCAGGGAGAGGCACAATGCCGCATTTTGGGCAGTGAACGACGGGAATGGGCTCGCCCCAGTACCGCTGGCGGCTGAAGAGCCAGTCGCGGAGTTTGTAGTTGACGGCTTTCTTGCCGATGTTGCGCTCTTCGAGCCAGTCGGTAATGCGGGTCTTGAATTCGGCGGTGGAAAGGCCGTCGAATTGGCCCGAATTCACCGCAATGCCTTCCGCGTCGTTGCAGGCTTCCGGTTCTTTATCGAAGGGGCCCGTTTCTCCGGGGCCGGCGACGACCTGGATGATAGGCAGCTTGAATTTCTTTGCGAAATCCCAGTCGCGCGAGTCGTGCGCGGGCACAGCCATGATGGCGCCGGTCCCGTAGGAGATAAGGACGTAGTCGCTGATCCATATGGGTATGCGTGCGCCGTTGACGGGATTGACTGCGTAGGCACCCGTAAAGACGCCGGTTTTGTCCTTGGCGAGGTCGGTGCGCTCAAGATCGCTCTTCGCCGCGGCCTCCTCGATGTAGGCCTCGACGGCCGCACGCTGCGTTGGAGTAGTTATGTGGGCCACAAAGGGATGTTCTGGCGCCAAGACCATATAGGTGGCGCCGAAGAGCGTGTCGGGACGGGTCGTGAAGATTTCGAGTGCCTCGTCGTGCCCCTCGATGGGAAAGCGCACAGTCGCACCTTCGGATCTGCCGATCCAGTTCCGCTGCATGAGCTTTATGGGTTCCGGCCAGTCGAGTTTGTCGAGATCGGCCAAGAGGCGCTCAGCGTACGCGGTGATCTTGAGCACCCACTGGCGGATGCGCTTGCGGACGACTTTCGTGCCACAGCGGTCACAGTGGCCATCCTTGACCTCCTCGTTGGCGAGCCCGGTCTTGCAGGACGGGCACCAGTTGATGGGCATCTCGGCCTCGTAGGCTAGGCCCTTTTTGAAGAGCTGGAGGAATATCCACTGAGTCCACTTGTAGTATTCAGGATCGCAAGTAACCACTTCGCGCGACCAGTCGTACGAAAAACCGAGCGATTTGATCTGCGTACGAAATCGATCGATGTTCGCGTAGGTGGTCACCGCGGGGTGAGTGCCGGTCTGAATCGCATAGTTTTCGGCGGGAAGCCCGAAGGCATCGAATCCCATGGGGTGTAGGACATTGTAGCCGTTCATTCGCAGGTAGCGGCAGTAGATATCCGTTGCGGTGTAGCCTTCGGGGTGGCCGACATGTAGCCCTGCACCCGAGGGATAGGGAAACATGTCGAGCACATAGCGACGTTTTTCCTTTGGAAAGCGCTCATCCTCGACCGCGCGGAAGGTCTGCTCGTCCTCCCAGCGCTGCTGCCACTTCTTTTCGATGTCTTTGAACGGGTATTTGGCCATATGTCCTTTCTCCTGCTGTGAAAACAATGCACCAATATTGCTAGGATACTATCCAACCAACGTAGAGATGGCAAGGGTACGGATTCCTCATCATCATCGTAAGTCTGTGGATCTAATTTTTTTAAGGAGTATCGTTACTTCTTATGTGGAATTTTTCCGTAAGACACCAGAGCTGCGCCTGCGAGCAGTAGTCCCACGACCAGCGGCCATTTGGGCTTTTTTTGAGTGTGAAGAATCGCAAAGGGAATTGGGGCCTCCGGATTGCCGTCCAGAGCGATGCCGTGCTCGAGCGCAAGAGCCCTTATGTCGAGAAAATGTAGGGCTGGAATACCGCATCTAAGGTAATAACCGAGCAACCCCTCACCTACATCATGAGAGCCCCCCTCTGTTTCGGCGGCCTCACCTGCGCCGGACAATTTGTTCGGCACCGCTCGGTTGTCCTGTGCTGGAGGAAGAATAAGGCCAGGCTTGCGCTCAAGGGACGATGGGTCACTGCCGAAATTGATCTCCGCCCCGCCGATATTCACGAAGGCCTTGATCGGGCCGGCATTCCGGTATACCTCAAGGTGGGCTGCATAGGAGTCCTCTATGTCTTTCCCCAAGATGAAAGGAACATTCAGCGCCTGCGCAGTGCTGCGGGCATAGCGAGCGAGATCGTCGCTTGGTTCAAGTCTGTAAAGAGAAGATATGCCCCGATCGCCGTCGGCCCCCGGAGAAATCGCCGCAGGCATGTAGGGCAGCACACCGGCATCTCTGCAGGCAGCCATCATCTCGGCATTGCTCAAGCCCTCTATATTCGCTCCAAACTCTGAAGCGCCGATGGATGTGATGACGACTGGCTCCACGCCTGTCTCCGCGCAGGCCGAAAGCACGGCGAGCAAAATGCCGGGAAAAGACCCTGAAGCACCGACTGCAATGCTGTCGCCAGGCCTTAGCCCAAGCTCATAAAAATAACGCACGACAAGGGCGGCGAAGGCGGTATTCGTCGTTGTCCGTTTGGCGACGATGTCGCCGATCGTTGTGGTCAGGATGCTCGTTTCCACGCCGATAAGGCCGGTCTGATAAGGATCGAGGGCCGGATCGATTTTGATGCCGAGGGATTGCCTTTTCTGTGCGACGGCATGCTCTGCGCGAGCCATGCGTTGTGCTGCTGCCTGCATCACATCGGCAGCTGGATGCTCCTCGTCCCTCGAAAAGAGCTCAGCGGCGCCAAGTCCGAGAGCGAGCATGGCGAGCGCAAGGATTACGCGAAGAAACATAGCGCGGTTTTGAGACCGCGGTGTCCACCGACCGGACGCATTCGGATTGTGCATTGCTCAGCCTCAGTGGATAACAAGGAGCAGCACGGCGCGTGTGGCCAGAGTGATCACGAGACTCGCGAGCAGGGTTCTCCAGGGCCCCTGTCTCCAAATGTCGTTCGCGATGAGCCCCGGCACCACATAGCCGATGGCCCGCAGATCCGAGCCCATCGGTGGAAGCCAGCGCACAAGAGCGTCCACAAGCGCCCCCATGCAGATTCCCGCAAGGATAAAGGCCATAAAGCGCCTGCGCCCGAAGAGAATGCTCACTCGGGAGAGCGCGTAGACGGCGAAAAACGCGAGGGCGGCCGCCACGTAGGTCATCACGATCCGCAGGGGTTGGTCGATATAGAGCGCGAGGTAGCCGGGCACAACAAGGCCGCCCGACAACCAACCTGTCAGCTCTCCAAAAAAGAATCCCAGAACTATGGAGACCACGATCGAGGTACCCGCCATTATGCTCCCCCCAAGAATATCTTTTCGGCTCCGCAGGGCGACATTGCAGCAAAGGACTTGGTCAACGCCAGCCCAGGCCCCTTGATGTTGCCCGCGCAGAGAATATCGATGCCTGTCGATCCGACGGCGTCGAAGCCGGCGAGATTGCGTATTGTCTCAAGGAGGGTGCCGGCATCTGTCGATTGCATCGCATGGATCACAGGAATGCTCAATGCGCCTATCTCTTCCCTTTGTAAGCCACTCTTTCGATAATAGCTGCGCACTGTGCGTCTGGCGAGCCTTTCATTCAAGCAGTAGACAAGGATCGCATCCGCACCCATGCCCATGGCGATCTCGCCTAACTGAAAGGCGCGCCATGCACGATCTTCCCTGTGGTTGAAGACAAGCGCTCGGAAGCGGTGTGTCTCGCGAACGGCGTCGGGCTTGTCGGAACAGTCAGGCAGGCAAGGGGCGGCGTGCGAGGCATCGGGTCTTGCGCAGGACGTATCGGTCGAGGCTTCCCCGCTGTGCCACATCTCCAACGTCGACTGCACATCATTCGCCGCAAACGCGTTGACCAGGCGGATCATGATCCCGCACCACATAAACTCGAGCGGCGGACGTACTCCTGGATCGGGCGCTACGCCATGCATGCCGCGCAGTGCAAGCTCGCGCGGGACACCACAGGCACCGCACACGGCCAGCGCAAGCGCCAAATTCTGCGCGAACACCGGATACGAGAACTCTCCGCACAGCAACCGTGTCTCCTCGTCACTGCCCACTAGGCAGAGCTCAGCTCCGCGCCGAGCGGCTTTTTGCGCGAACACACTCTCGACGGACTCGTCCATGCCCTTGGAACCGACGAAACACCGACCCTTTTCCGGAACGGACTCCGCGAGAACTTCTGCGACAGATGCAAGCTCCGTCCCCATGGTGTCCATGTGGTCGAGGCGAACATTGGTGATGACCCCGATTGTAGAGTGCGAAAGCCGTGTCTCAAGCGTACGGATGGTCTCGGGTCGAATCGCCATGCATTCCGCGACGATAGCCTGCGCCCTGTCGTTATATGCCTCACCCACGAACCACCGATGTTCCATAATCGAGGCCCGCCTTTTCGCCGCGCCTCGCCGACGGATCCGCTCTTCCTGAAGATCGGGCCGGATGAGTAATGCAGCCGAGCCTGTTGTCTTCGCATATGTCCGAAGCTCACCGGCCGCGAGCCCTGCCGCGATGAGCCGTGTCACCGTAGACTTGCCGCGTGTCCCATTCACGAGAATACGAATGGGAATCGCTTTTAGGCGTCTTTTGTGCGACCAGTATTCCACAATCGCCACGGCGGCGAGCGCCGCGCTTACGGCAAGCACAACGTAAATCACGTGTTGAAAATCTCCGAAGGAACCTTTCGCGAATACGCGACGCCCGGGGAAGAAAGGCCAGAGGTACACCTTAGGTACACCTTCCATGAGGCAACTTCATCCAAGGGCATGATGGAACGGCGCAAAGCGTTCGCTCCGGCACTATTTTACTCTGCTTTGCCCTGATGTGCGACAGCCTCGGCCGCAGCTCTGACGGCGGTTTCATCGGCCAGATAATAGTTTCTGAGCGGTTTTAGCGCCTCGTCGAGCTCATAGACGAGGGGAATCCCCGTCGGAATATTGAGATCGACAATCGCCTCGTCGCTTATGGAATCGAGGTATTTCACGAGCGCTCGCAGGGAATTGCCGTGCGCGGCGATAATGATGCGCTTACCTCCCCTAATATCGGGAGCAATAGCGTTGTGCCAGAGTGGCATGAACCTTTCGATCGTATCCTTGAGGCTCTCCGCCAGGGGAAGCTCTGACGCTGCGAGCTCGGCATATCGTCTGTCGTTGCCGGGAAACCGTGGATCGTCCGGGCTGAGCTTTGGCGGTCTTATGTCGAAGCTCCGCCGCCATATGTGTACCTGCTCCTCGCCGAACTTCCGCGCGGTTTCGGCCTTATTGAGGCCCTGCAGTGCTCCGTAGTGCCGCTCGTTGAGGCGCCACTCCTTACGCACGGGAATCCACTGCATGTCCAGCTCGTCCAAGACGAAGTTGAGTGTGCGGATCGCGCGCTTCAATACCGAGGTATACGCGATATCGAAGAGGAATCCTGCCTCTTTCAGCGCCTTGCCGCACGAAATTGCCTCGTCGACCCCTTTAGCCGACAGGTCCACATCGGTCCAGCCGGTAAACCGATTCTCCTTATTCCATTCGCTCTCGCCATGTCTTACAAGCACCAGTGTGTACATCCAATCTCCCTTTGCGCGCCACCGAAAGCGCAAAAACGCATGGGGCGCTCATTACGCTCTATCTACCGATTCACTGAGGTTCTTTCAAAAGTCGGTTACTTTTGAAATTGGCTCAACTACTTGAAATATATGAAAAAAGGCGCGCGCCTTCAAATAGCGTACGGGCTATGATATTGTATTCGATAGATACATCGGAAGGGCGGGGCGCCCTCACATAAACCCCATACTCGCGAAGCTCCCATCTTGCGCACCGCATGGCGCCGCGGATTCTGTCCGCTCGCTACACCTCGCCTCATAGGGAAAATGTACTCGGGATCTTTGCCCCCTGTTCCAAAGCGCCTGTTCCTGCGTTCTCTTTCACACCCGGCCCCTTGCTTTTATTGAAATATTTTAATATAAATATATCTATATAAATCGGTCTGATGTTTAGAGGAGAATTCAAATGGCACGATACATTATTGTAGGCGGCGTCGCAGGCGGGGCCTCGACCGCAGCTCGGCTCCGAAGGCTCGACGAGCAGGCGGAGATTGTCTTGTTCGAACGCGGTGCGCATATAAGCTACGCCAACTGTGGCCTACCCTATTACGCAGGCGACACTATCAAGGAACGTGAACGGCTCTTCGTAATGACACCCGAAAAATTCAAGGCATGGCTCAATATCGATGTGCGCGTCCGCACCGAAGTGATCGCCATCGACCGCGTGGCGAAGAAGATTCAAGCACGAGAACTGGATAGTGGCCGAGAATACTCACTCGAGTACGACGCGCTCGTGCTGTCGCCCGGAGCGGACCCGATCAAACCGCCCATCCCCGGCATTGAAGACGCACGTATTTTTACACTTCGTTCAGTGAGCGATATCGACCACATAAAAGAGTACCTCGACACCAAGCGCCCGGAGCGGACCATTGTCGTGGGTGGTGGCTTCATCGGCCTTGAGATGGCCGAGAACCTACATGCGCGCGGTTCATTCGTCACCATCGTGGAAGCGCTCGATCAGGTGATGAACCCCATCGATTTCGAGATGGCGGCCCTCGTCCATCAGCACCTCAAACAGAAAAACGTGGAGCTTTACCTCAACTCTGCGGTTTCGAAATTCGAAGGGTCCGGTTCGCGGATCGTCGCGGTCCTCGCCGACGGAACGCGCCTCGACGCCGACATGATCGTGCTCTCTATCGGTGTCCGTCCCGAAACGAGTATCGTCAAGGCCGCCGGGCTCGAAACAACGCCGAACGGTGCGATTCTTGTCAATGAAAACCTGCAGACGAGCGACCCCGCAATCTATGCTCTGGGCGACGCCATCGCCTTTCCGCATCCCGTGCTCGGCATGGCGATGCCCGTGCCGCTCGCAGGCCCTGCGAACAAACAGGCGAGGGTGGTTGCAGACAATATTGTCAAAGGCCCTGGTACCCGCCGCTGGAAGGGCGCAATCGGCACCTCGATCGCCAAGGTCTTCGACATCACCGCAGCCGCGGCGGGCGTGGCAGAAAAACTCCTCAAAAAGAACAACATCCCCTGCATGTCGATCATCACCCACGGTTCGAGCCACGCCGGGTACTATCCCGGAGCCCAGCCCCTCACCATCAAGACCATTTTCTCGCCGGACGGGACGCTCCTCGGGGCACAGGTCGTCGGGTACGATGGTGTCGACAAGCGGATTGATATAATTGCCGATTACATACGCCGTAAAGCAAAGGTGACGGAGCTCGGCGAAATCGAGCATGCCTACGCACCGCCCTTCTCCAGCGCCAAGGACCCCGTCAACATCGCAGGGATGGTGGCTGAAAACGTACTTGCGCATTTGAGCCGTCACCTGCAGTGGCATGAAGTGAAAGCCTTTCAAGAAAAGGACGGTTTCGTGCTCGATGTGCGCACCCCGGAAGAGTTCTCCCTCGGTGCCATTCCCGGCGCAGCGAACATTCCTCTCGACGAGCTGCGCCAGAGGCTCGGTGATATCCCGCGCGACCGGGAAGTGCTGATATACTGCGGTGTCGGACTTCGCGGCTATCTTGCAGAACGAATCTTGCGACAACAGGGTTGGACGGCTGTCTACAACCTGTCCGGCGGCTACAAGACATGGGAGATCGCGACCGAGCCTCAGTCCCACAAGGGCGTCTACAAGCCAGGCCTCGCAGGCCTTCAGTTCGGTCTCGCCAAGGGCTCGCAGCAACTTCTGCACACAACCTTCGCGGAAGGTTCCGGCATGCCCGAATCGCTCGCCGCAAAGCGCCAGACCGTCGTCCAGGTCGACGCCTGTGGCCTACAGTGCCCCGGCCCCATCATGCGCCTCAAGACCGAAATCGACAAACTGCCCGAAGGCGGCCGCGTCGTCATTAGCGCGACCGATCCGGGATTCGTCCGCGATGCGGGAGCATGGTGCAAGGTCACCGGCAACCTGCTCATCTCGATGGAGGAATCGAACGGCACGTACACCGCGATGATCGAAAAAACCGTCAAGCAGAGCGCCATGACAGCGGCGCAGGCAGCGGCAGCCGTGGGCGGTGCGCCCTTCGTCCATATGACACCCAAGGGCGCGACCTTCATCGTATTCTCGAACGACTTCGATCGCGCCCTCGCGAGCTTCGTACTTGCGAACGGAGCTGCAGCTGCAGGCAAGGAGGTCACCATGTTCTTTACGTTCTGGGGGCTCTCGGTCATTCGCAAGCCCGACGCGCCGAGTGTCGCCAAAGACTTCATGGGCAGGATGTTCGGCATGATGCTTCCCAAGCACGCGGGCGGCCTTTCTCTCTCTCGCATGAATTTCGGCGGCATCGGGCCGAAAATGATGAAATCGCGAATGAAAGCCAAGCGAATTGATGCGCTCGAAACCATGATGGCTCAGGCTCGCCAGGCAGGCGTCCATCTCATCGCCTGCCAGATGTCTATGGACATCATGGGGGTCAAGCGCGAAGAACTGCTCGACGGCGTCGAAATCGGTGGTGTTGCGACCTACATGGAAGCGGCGAGCGACGCGGGCGTAAACCTGTTCATTTGAAAATAGCCAAAGGCGGCTTGCAGAAAGCGACTATCAAAATACCACCGTCGAAAAGCTGCACATAAAAGGAGCCGCTCGGCCTTATCGATCGGGCGGCTCTTTTTATATCGACCTTTTTATATCGAGATGAAGCCTCGAAGATTGTCTGCGCACCACACGAAGCTTTTACGGACTTGGCTGCATTAGTTCGATCTCTTCGGGCGCAACGCCGCCAAGACTTTGAAAGCTCATCTCGCCGGATGGCGGCCCTGATTCCTGGGCTTCCTGAATCTGTTCAGCCATTGTAAAAGGCTCGATCCATGGTTCGATGCCGGCCACCATTTTCGGCACCGAGATGATCATCATGTCGCTCCAGAGAGGGACTGTGAACTCCTGCTCGATAGTCGTGTTGTCGTCAAAAATAGTCACCTGAATAGTATGCCGCTGCCCCTGAACCAGGGCTTTATCGCGGTCTCCTGGATAATATTCGGCGGATTCCTGATTATCTATCGAGACTTCCATGCCATCGATGGCGCTGTATGAACCATCGGCCGCATCCTTATTGTCGATGAGAATCGTATGTCGCCTACCGGTAAAAACCATCAGCACCATGATCAGGATATACACTACCAGCAGCCCGCCCTGCACGAGGCGGCGACGCTTCTTAGACTGGGGGGCACTTTTTGCAGTTATAGTGTCATTCATGCCTGCCCTCCATTTCCCTTCACGGAGTCATTCTGGGGCCCCTGCAGGCCAAGGCGCGCATCCGAAGCGGCTCTCCTTGTTCTCCATGCGTACAGCACGAGCGAAAGCGCAATGACACCATAGCCGATGAACTGGCGGAAATACTCGCCGATCATCGCCGACCCAAAAAGATTCTGTCCTGCGAGCGGCGACACCACAAACATGGCGTGCAACAGCATGACGCCCACGAACACGTTGATGATGCTGGCATGCGTGACCGAAGCACCGCCGACAAGGATCGCGGCCACCGCGAAGAATCCCGTCTGGTCGTGGGCGTTGTAGGTCGCAAGATTCCCCATATTCTGAAGAAAGATGATCTGTCCGGCGCAGGCCAACACCGTCGAGATGATAATCGCCACGATGCGCGTCTTTTCGACGGGAATGCCGGCCGCTTCCGCCACTGCCATATCCTGGCCCACGGCTCGCATATCCTGCCCCAGCTTCGTCTTTTTGAACCACACCACGAACACACACAGAAGTGCGATGATAATGAACGTCACGACGGGAATCGAGTACCCGGCCACGCGCAGCATGACGATATTGTCGAGCGACTGCCGCACCGATTCGAGGTTGAGCGTGTTGCGGATGCCGTAGCCGCGCGACAGCACGATGGCTCTATTGCGCATGGGTATGACCGATCCCAGCATGTACATCACGAAGAACTGGTAGATACCGTTGATGAAGAAGGCCAGGATATAGCCTGTGACCATTTCGCGGCCCTTCGCCCTGTTCATGACGAGCCCGGCGATCCATCCCAGCAGCACTGCAATCGGCAAGCCCACCAACAGGGCAAACACAAGACCCTGCCAGTTCGCTATGCCGTAGTTCACGGCAAAGATGAGCCCGATCTGGCCGGCCATCGCGCCCAGCGTCATGCCGAAGTTCAGGCCCATGCCTGCATAGATCGGCAAGAGGAGCGCCAGCACGAGGAAGGAGTTCCGCCCCAACCTCGTGATGATTTCCTGCACGATATACTTGATCGAAAGGCCCGAAGGCGGAATCGCAACCAGCGTAATGATGACGAAAATGATGACGACCGCATACCGCGAGAACAACGTCGTAAGTCTTTTCTGTGCGCTCATTTTGACACCTTCATTTTGCGCGTGAGCGCGTAGAGAATCATGCCGTTCGATACGATAATCCGTATGACCTCCGACATGTCTGTCTGTAAAAGCGAGTTGATCACCGAGGGCGTCATGGTCAGAAGTCCCTGGAACAGAATAGTTCCCACAATCACATTCACCATGCTCGCCTTGTTGATGCTCGCCCCTCCGATCAGGATCGCCGCAACCGCAGGAAAGACCATTGGGCTGGGCGCAGTGTAGAGTTGGATGAATCCGAAGCTTTGTTCGTACACGATGATCCCCACCGCCCCCAAGAACGTCGAAATGATGATGGAGATCGTGCGCATCTTGTCGACATCGACGCCAGAGGCACGCGCGAAGTCGGGGTTAGAGCCTACCGCCGTCATGGCCGTGCCGGTTTTGGTGCGCAGAAACAACCACATCAGAAACGCGAACAGCGCGACAAACAGCAGAAGCCCCGTCGGAAACACAAAGAATTGGCCTATCCGAATGGCCAGAAAGTCATTGAGTATACGCAGCCAATAATTCTCCACGGAAATGGTCGTACGCAGGCCCTTGCCCGCATAGCCCCACACCATTGTCGGATTGCTGTACGGCAGGATGAGCCACATGATGCACATGAACATAATGAACGAAAAACCCACGTACATCGCGATGGTCATCTCCTCGCCCTTCACTTTGTTGAGGAGTTTGGCATAGAACCAGCCAAAGATGATCGAAAACGGCGTTGCCAGCGCGATTGCACCCAAAAACCCCAGCATTCCGTGAAGCTCGAATTGCAGCGACAGCGTCGCACCGAGAAGCCCTGAGACCAAGCCCAGCGCGAGGCCAAAATTCAGGCCACAGCCCGACTGGATCATCGGCACCATTGCGAGCACCATGATGGCGTTCTGTCCAAAGCGATTCAGCACATCGGAGATCGACGCGTCGAGACGGACATTGACAAAAGGCGCCATGATGAAGAGCCCCACCAAAAAGAAGAATATGATGATGCGCGGCCATCCGAAATCCTGAATAAATGTTTTGAGATTACGCATTGACGGCCTCCTCCACTGCGACGCCGGACATAAGGAGACCGAATTCGGAGATATCCGCCGTCGGCGGCAGGATACCGGCGATTCTACCCTCATCGACGATGGCAATGCGGTCGCAGATCGAGCGCAGCTCCTCAAGCTCGCTCGACACCATGACGATGGTCGTTCCGAAGTCGCGGTTGTAGTGGTGCAGCGTGTCGAGCACGAGCTTTTTCGCACCCACATCGATGCCGCGCGTCGGCTCCGATACGAACATCAGCCGCGGCTTGATCGCAAACGCCTTCGCAAGGCAGATCTTCTGCTGATTGCCGCCCGACAGCTCCTTGGCTTTCTGCTTCGTGCTCGTGCACTTGATGTCGAGGAGCCTCACATATTCTTGACAGAGTTCTTCCATCGCCTTCTCGTCTCGCAGAGAAAAAAGGCCAAACGGTATCTTCTTCAAATACTGTCCATGCACCTGTATGGCAGTGAAGGCGATGTTCCATTCGAGACTCTCGTCGAGCAAAAGCCCGACCCCGCGCCTGTCCTCCGAGACAAAGGCCATTCCCATGGCCAACGCTTTGGCCGGGTTATTGAGGGGCACACTCTTACCATCCAAGGTCACTTCGCCGCCGGCCGGAAATAGGCCCATGATCCCGTTGGGGATACCGAGCTTACCCTGCCCCGCGAGCCCTCCGATGCCGAAGATTTCTCCCCTTCGCACATCAAAGGACACATCGCGCACCGTTTCGCCGGGCATATCGACCCACAGGTGCCGCACACTGAATGTGGTCTGCCCCAAACTCCGCGCTTCGGCGCGTTGCCCGGCCTCTCCGAGAGAGCGACCGACCATCCATGATGCAACATCGCGAATGCCGATGTTCTCGTTGACCGTATCTTTGACGACATGACCGTCGCGGAGCACCACGATGCGGTGTGCGATGGCCAAGACTTCCTGAAGACGGTGGGAAATGAAGATAATTGCGATACCTTCTGAAGCGAGGCGCTTGAGTGTCTTCAACAGCACTTCGGCCTCCGATTCGGTGAGGACCGCGGTAGGTTCGTCGAGAATAAGAATCCGCGTCTGTTCGCGGTCGATCTCCCGGGCGATTTCGGTGAACTGCTTGTGGCCCACCGGCATCTCGGAGACCAGCATGTCGGGGTCGAGATCGACACCGAGCTTACTGATCGCCTTTTCGGCCCGTTCGCGCATCTTATCGCGCTCTAGTACGCTCATGCGCTCGCCGAACACATCGTTCAGTACGGTTCTGCGCATAGGTTCGCGGTTGAGCACGATATTCTCCGTCGTCGTAAAACCTGGAATCAGGCTGAATTCCTGATGCACCATGCCGAGACCTGCATCCAGGGCATCGAAGGGGCTCGAAAAATGCACCTCTGTCCCTCCGATCTTGATGCTGCCCTGAAAACCGCCGGTCTCCATAATGACGGGCATGCCGAAAAGAATGCGCATGAGCGTGGTCTTGCCTGCCCCATTTTCTCCCACAAGGCCCAAAATCTCACCCTCATGGAGATCGAAATTTACGTCATGCAGTACGACGTTTCCATAAAAATCTTTGGAAACATGTTCGATGGAGAGAAGAGAACTTCCATTCGTCATAGTCATTCCATTGTACACGGGTTTATGAAAAAAATAGCCCGTATCCCGACAACGCCTGAATACGGGCCGGAATGTGCTGATACAAAAGGAGGCTGCCCAAATCCTGGGCAGCCCCATACGCTAACCTAGTTGCTCATCCCGATGGTGTAGTACTTGTCGGGGACCTTCTGCTGTGTCGTAGGCAGATACCCTTTGCCGAAAATGTAGGTATCCATATAGACAAGAATCTGGTTCCTTGCGCGAACACCGGTGTTCAAATCGGTATAGTAGGCGCCGTTCCACTTGGCTCCAGGCGTGTACTTTTCTAGCGCATCGAACACGTCCTTCATGCTGTCTTTCTTGGCCTTGCCTTCGACGACTCTCTTTGCGAATTCGCCAAGCCCGGCGGTAACGGTGTATCCATAGGAATATGCCCAAGTTCCGAAGCGGCCGGCGCCACCCTTTGCGACGACGGCGGCTTCAACCGCTTTGAGAATAGCGGGGAAATCGCCCGCTTCCTTGGAGAGGTCGAGTCCGAGTGCGCCAGGATAGCCCATGAGCGGGGACGGAAGGTCGGCTTCCACAAAGTAGCCACCGTATGCAAGGAGCTGCTTGAGAAGCGGCTCGGTATGCGCATCGTTGGTGCAGAAGAACGCGGTGTCCTTGCCATACTTTTGGATCCACTGCGGCACTTTCTCGAGGATGAACTGCTGGGCGCCGGCAACACCGACGTCGGAAGTCGGATCCGGTGCGGTCTCGAAATAGAAATTCAAGCCCAGGTCCTTGCAGGCCTGCTCCATGATCGCGCGGCGGCGGCCGAGCGACTCGTAACTCATGTGGCGGGGGAAGGAGATGTGCACGAAGTTCTTCGCGCCGAGCTGTTTGGCTGCCCAGATGATGGTGTAACCGCGCGAGACGAAGTCCGCGGAGAGCGCGAGGTCTGCGGCTTCCTGGATGACGAGCGGATCCTCATGCGGCTCGCCTGCGAGAAGGAGAATGTCCGGTCTCTTGGCGCGCACACGCTTGAAAGCTTCCGCAGCGCCGGGGACCGACTGGTTGATGACGATCGCTTTCATGAGCGGGTCGTCGGCAAGCGCGACCACGTTGGAGATGAACGTCTCCTGCTGTGACATAAAGTCATCAGGATACGTAATGTGCTGAATCATGCCGCCATCTTTGACGTTGCCATATTCCTCGATCAGCCGTTCGGCACCGCGCAGATCGTCCTCGGACTGAGAAACTGTCCCGGTCACCACGCCGATATGGAATTTGGCCTTGGCTTGCGCGAATACATCGGCGCCAACCACGAGGAAGGCAAGCACGAGTACCACTGCGACAAGTTTTTTCATAGAACCTCCTTTGCAATAGATAATGCAAAAGTAATTTTACACTCTTTACAGCGCCCGTCAAGTATACTTCGGGACTTTCCATCCTTCTCCGCGGCATATACAATAGAGTCGATGCAATTTTCCCGAAAACGCTTTGCGGCCGAGTTGTATTATTATTCGAACCAATTCGTCCTCTTTTTCGTCATGATCATCTCCCTGACCTCCGGATCATGGAAAAACGCGCTTGTCTCTTCTCTCATCGTGCTGGCCTTCATGCTCATCCAGACGAGCCTTCTCACCCTGCAGGGACACATTCCGATACTGAGAATTCTGTATTCGTTCATCACAGCGGCAGGCTACTCGATTCTGCGCATGACGTTCTCCGATACGGCCTTCACGGAAACGGCCAACATACTTCTATGGGGCTCTTCGATCTACATCGCCGCGTTTCAGACGCTGTCGATGGTGCTTCGTCGGCCTTTGCTGAAGCGGTTCTCCGAGATCGCCCTCTCGCTGGGTTCGGCGCTCATTTTTATTCTCTTCTATGCATATCTGGACCTGCGCATCTCGCTGAACACTTCTTTTTTACAGGGAGAAATCGACGCGGAAACAATGGCGCAAGCCCTGCGCATCCAGTCGTTCCCTGCAGTATTCGAAAAATTCATACGTGCGCCGCAGCATCTGTTCGCGCTGTTCGGCGTCATCTCCTTCGATTTTCTGCTCCTGGTGGCGCGGATGAGGGCCCTGACCCTCGAACACAGGCTTACGCGATTCATCGAGATGCCACAGGAGGCCAAACGTATCATCGAAGCTTCCCCACAGCAATCCCAGAATGAAGTTGCCGAGGAACATCTAAGCCAAAGCCAGCAGCAGCCTAGCACGGATGCGCCCGAGAGCCTTGCCATACAATCGCCCACGGCCTTCTTCGTGACCGTGGTCTCCTCGGACATCATCGGCTTTACAGACCTCTCGGAACAGCTGGGCCGCACCGAGGCGACAGCGCTGCTCAACCGCTACTATGGGCTATGGACCCAGTGCGCAGGAAGCTACGGCGGGAGGATCGCCTCGCTTTCGGCGGACACCGTGGTGACGATATACGGACTTGTCGATGCCGAGCGCAGTGCGGACCGCGCCCTCAACGCGGCATTTGCATTTCTTGAAGAATTGGAAGGCCTAAAAGAGGATATGATTGTAAAGTCGCTTCCGAGTGATATAAAAGTGTCGCTAGGTATTCATTCGGGATTCGTGACCGCTGCGCTCTTCGGCCCGCCGGGGCAGCAGAGAATGAGCTTCTACGGCGACACCATCGCGATCGCGGCCAGGCTCGATTCGCTTTGCCGCGAGTTTCACCAGAGTCTTCTTGTGAGCCATGCGACATACCGCAGGCTCTCTTTGGAAAGCCAGGTGAAGCTCGAACGATTCAGTGAGGCGCTGCTCCGCAAGAGCACGCGCCCAATGCCCCTGTACTCCAAAAAACCATAAGTGGAGAGATACCGTGTCCAAGAAATCAGCAAAAAATCAAAGATGTGTTTTTTCTTCTGTTATGGGTGCGGCGATCCTTGTCGCAATGCTTTTTGCGGCCACCTCGTGTTCCGGGAACCTCGACGCTACACTGAAAGGGGACGGCTCTGTCCGCGCTGCAGTCAGGCTCACTATTCCCGAAGCGCTGAGCGCGCGAGTGCGACAGTTCGTGGGCCTTGGCCCGCACGATCCACTCTTCAGCCCCGAGGCGGTGAAGAATCAGTTTATAGGCCGCACGAGCATCAATCTCGTCGATGTATCTTCGCCCACTCCCGACATCCTCACCTCCGTGGTCTGGGTACAGAACCTCGACACGCTCATCGCCGACACGAACCTCGTCCCCCCAGGCATGATTCAGTACAGAAAAATACCTGCGCAAGGCACAGTTCCCACAATGCGCGAACTTTCGGTCGAGCTCTCGAGAGAAAATGCCCCCTATATGCTCAAACTCTTTCCGGGCATCGACAGGCGCATCATCGACAGCCTGAGCCCCCCGGCGCTCGAGCCCGACCCGGTGACGGCCGACGAATATCGGCTTAATCTAGAACAAGTCATCATAGGAAAGAAGAACATGCCTGCCTTCGACGCCTGTTCGGTCGAAATCGTCATCACCGTGCCGAAGGCGATTGCATCGGCATCGGGAGGAAGTTTTTCGGGAGTAGTCTTCCGCACGAAGCTGCCGCTCTTCGATCTATTGACGTTGGAGAAACCGATCGCGTTCTCGATGCGATGGCCGGAGTAAAGGGGAATATCAGTGCACCTTCAGCCGGCGAGGCGTATCGGCGTGCTCGATGGATTGGAGGCCCCATACCGGGGCGCACGGCCGAAGCGTCGGCTCTATCCAGCGCAGTTTTCCTTATTCCCTGTGCCCACCCAAGTGGCAAAAGTTAATCGG
>DIXD01000028.1:9927-13024 GCA_002435985.1 Spirochaetaceae bacterium UBA6089 | reverse complement strand
ACGAGGCGGCTGCCGGTTGTCGCCGGGGCGGCGTCGGATACGACGAGGTTGTACGGGCCGCGCTCGCGCAGGCGCGCGCGCACCGGTTCGTCCAGTATGTTCCCCTTCAGAAACGAAAAATTGGAGTCGGAGGGCGCGATCCCGAGATCCTGGAGATCGACCGCGACGAGGCGGCCAGAGCCTTTCAACTGCCGCAGGAGCCAGAGGCTCCAGGAGCCGGGCGCGGCGCCTACGTCGAGGATGGCAGGTCCAGAGGGGCTTGCGTGTTCAGAGCTCTCGTCGCCGGGAGCCGTATTCGCAAGGGCCCCGGCGAGGTTGCGGCTTGCCCCTATAGGTGCTCTTGAGGAAGACTCTTCGGCCGCGCGCCCGCCGGGCCCGCGCTCTCCGAACCCCTTCAAGAGGCCGAATTTGCGCACTATTTCTTCGAGTTTGTAGACCGATCGGGCGGGATAGCCTTCTTTTTTGGCGCGGACGGTCCAGTAGTCGGGGCGCTCGTAGCCTGCCATGTGTCATTCTCCAATATGGGGGGCGCACCGAAGGCGCCAGAGCGCCTTCGGTGCGTGGCGCGCTATTGCGCGCCCACTGAAAAACTCATTTCGCGAGGAGCCTGTTGAGCCGCTCGGCAAAGTCTTGTGGCACCTCGAAGTGCTCGCCCTCGGCCAGCATGGCCTCGTAGAAGAGCACGAACGCGAGGTCTTCGAGCTCTTGGACGACGGCGAGGTCTCCTCCGCTCAGTTCTTTGCGCGTATCGAGCGCGACGAGCCGCTCGATGAGGGCATGCCCAGCGTTGATCTCGAGGATCGGCTTGGCCTCGGGTATAGGCTCGTTCGTGAGTCGCTCCATGAGTCGTCTGTAAGCCGGTGTGGGCTCGTCCTTGTCCACGACGACGCAGGAGGGGCTTTTATCGAGGCGCTTGGACAGCCGCACGTCTTTAACGCGGTCTCCGAGCAAGCGCTTTAGGATTTTGATGGCTTTTTCGCCCTGCTCGCGGTGCTCTGCCGCGGATGTGCCGAGCTCGTTCTCGGCGTCGACCTGCTGGATGTTCTTAAACTGCATGCCCTCGAACTCCCCGATGCCGCTGAACGCGAGTTCGTCGATCTCGTCGGTGCCGAGGAGCACTTCGATGCCCTTGTCCTTAAACGCTTCGAGAAGCGGCGAGGTACGAAGACGAGCCTCGTTCTCGCCGGTGAGGTAATAGATCGTCTTGCGACCTTCGCCTGCACGAGCTTTGTAGTCCGCAAGGCTTGTCCAGTCCTCGGCCATGGTGCTCTTGAATCGCAGGAGTTTCAAAAGCGGCTCGCGGTTCTCCCAGTCGGAGAGGATGCCCTCTTTGATTTGGACATTGAAGAGCGAGATGAAGGTCTTGAACTTTTCGGGGTTGATGGTCGCCAACTGTTCGAGTTCGCTGAAAAGTTTTTTAAGGGTGGCCTGCTGGATGGTCATCATGACGCGGTTGTGCTGAAGCATCTCGCGGCTCACGTTGAGCGGGAGATCGTCCGAATCGATGACGCCGCGCACAAAGCGGAAGTAGGGCGGAAGGATTTGTAGTTCCTTGTCGGTAATGAACACTCTTTTGACATACAGTTTGATACCCTGCTCGCGCGTGGGGATATAGAGGTCGGCAGGCACGTGCGAGGGAATATAGAGCAGGGACTGGTATTCGATGGTGCCTTCTGCCTTTGTGTGAATCCAGAGAAGAGGATCTTTGTCGTCGCCGGTGAGGGACTTGTAGAAATCGATGTAGTCCTTGTCGGTGAGCTCCGATTTGGATCGGCGCCAGAGAGCGCTCGCGCTGTTCACTTGTTCGTCGACGGTTTTTGTTTCAGCCTTGGTTGGATCCTTGGCGTAGGTTTTTTCTTTGGAGACCAGGTGGATAGGCCAGGCGATGTGGTTCGAGTAGCGCTTGAGGAGCTCCTCGATGCTCCAGCGCGAAAGATATTCTGAGCTCTCGTCGTTTATGTGGAGAATGACGTCGGTGCCGAAGCCGGCGCGCGTGCTGGGTTCGATGTCGAACCCCGTCTTGCCGTCGCTTCTCCACACAAAGGCTTTGTCTGTGCCAGCCTTAAGGCTCACGACCTCGATCAAGTCCGCGACCATGAACGAGGAATAGAAACCGACGCCGAATTGGCCGATGAGGTTCGATGCCTTGCGCTCGTTTTCGCCGAGGCGCTCGAGGAAGGCCCGTGTCCCTGAGCGCGCGATCGTGCCGAGATTGTCGGCGAGTTCCTGCTCGTCCATGCCAATACCATTGTCAGAGACGGTGATGGTTTTCGCCTCTTCATCCAGAGTCACGGTGATGCGTGGCTCGAAGCTCAGGGTCTTGAATGCGTCATCTGATACGGTGAGATACTTGAGCTTGTCGATTGCGTCGGAGGCATTGGAGACGAGCTCGCGAAGAAACACTTCTTTGTGTGAATAGAGCGAATGCGTAATGAGGTTTAGAAGCTGATTTACTTCTGTTTTAAAGCTGTAATTGGGCATATAGACTACTCCTGAAAAGCCGATGGTGTTGAAGAAAAAACCGGTTATTCGGTTGTTCGTTTCTAATATAGCGAAATTTAGGCTCCTGGTGAATCCTTAGTGCTCTCGATCTTGTGCAAGGGATTGAAGCGAAGGAGAGGGAAAAAGGCGTCTTATATTGTGAGGAGACAGGCTTTCGTCTCCAAAGGAGGTATCTATCAATGCAGCACTTTCCCTTCTGTCCTAATCCCGCATGCGTCTGGCATACCAAGGCGCCTGCAACAGCTTGGGCCCATGCAAAAGGAAGCTATCATACCAAGGCCTTTGGACGGGTGCAGCGCTATCAGTGTCCCCGCTGTCACACCACCTTTTCGTCCCAGACCTTCTGTCTCTCCTATTACCTCAAGCATCCCATCCCCTTGGACCCTCTCTTGAGCCGCTTCCTCAATGGGGAGAGTCTGCGCGCCATCAGCCGTGCCCTCTCCCTTTCCCTCTGTCTCATCTCCAACCGGCTCGAACGACTCTCCCGTCAGGCCATCGGTCTCCATAGTCGCATCCTCGCCCACGCCCGTTTCTCCGACGATATCTGCATCGACGGCTTTGTCGCCTTCGAAGGCTCCCAATTCTTCCCCTCCGA
>DIXD01000028.1:9326-9878 GCA_002435985.1 Spirochaetaceae bacterium UBA6089 | reverse complement strand
CTCGAGCACGGCGCCCTCGCCCGGGCATTCCGTGAACCCTTGCTCACCGCACTTCGTCTCGCACCCCCTCGCCCCGACCACCCCTTCGTGCTCATCACCGATGAAAACCCCCACTACCCCCGCGTCCTCTCCTCGCTCCCCCAATGGCACAACCAAACACCCCAGCATCGCCTCGTCCATTGGACCATCTGGTCCAAACTCCCTCGCACCGTCTCCAACCCCCTCTTCGCCTCCAACTATATCGACCGAGAAATCCGCAAAGACCTCGCCCACTACCACCGTGAAACCACCTGCTTCCCTCGCAATGTCGCCGCTGCCATGCTCCGCCTCTCCCTGTACCTCTTCACCCACAACTACCTCAAACCCTTCCGCATCGCCCACCACTCCCCCTTCTCCTCCCATGCCCACGCAGCACAAATCCCTCTCTCTTGGATCTCCTCCTTCGCCCATGAGCTCACGTGCGGTACACGGCTCTTTGTAAGTCATCTCTCCCTGTCTCCAAGCATGCACCGTACTTGGATGAAAGCTTGGAAAACCCCGGGCAAACATCAT
>DIXD01000028.1:0-9308 GCA_002435985.1 Spirochaetaceae bacterium UBA6089 | reverse complement strand
GGGAGCGAAGAACGTGCCGGAAGGATTACGTAGAATAAAAGAAACAGAAAAGCGCTGGTATGAACGCTTGATCCAGGGGTTCGCAAGCGGGGCAGATATGGCGCGCGTGGCGATCAGGCGATTTCTCGCCTGGGGGCGGACACGCTTTGTCTTCGCGGTGATTCCTCAGAGCGAAAAACCGGCGAGGAGGTTTGAAACCAGCCGTTTTTCTCTTCTTGTCATTGGGGCTGTTCTGATCCTCTTTGTGGGGTTTGCGGTATATTCTCTTTCGGCCTACAGTGCCGCTGTGTTGAAGGCAGCCACCCTCGACGCGCAGCTGACAGATGCCCGGCAGAATATCGATCAGATGCGCGAATCCACGAAAAACCTGCTGTCGGAGACTGCCAAATTTCAGGAAAAGCTCGACCGAGTGGTGAACATCGCGCAGAACAAGGGTAAGCCCGATCCCCAGCAGAATACAAGCGATATTCTCAAGACTGCAGGACTCATCGACCTCGTTTCCGGAAATCTGTCGGATGATCCCGTAAGCAGAGATGTGTTGAGGCTGAACGGCATTGCCGAAGCCCTCGACAAGAGTCTGCCCGTGCTCGACGATATCGCAAATGTACTTGCGAGCCAGAAAGATATCATGACTGAGGTGCCGAATATATGGCCTGTAAAAGGGAATCTCGGCCACATCACGATGTACTTCGGGCAGAATGAAAATCCCTTTGTGCCGGGCCAATGGTATCTTCATACAGGCATCGACATTTCGACAAACCGCGTGGGGGACTCGATTCTAGCCACCGCTGACGGCAAGGTGATCGACATCCACTATGACCCAAGTCTCGGCAACTCCGTCACGATCCAGCATAGTCACGGTTTTACCACCCGCTATGCACACCTGCGGAATTTTGCGGTAAAAAAAGGCCAGCGTGTGTCGCAGGGCGATGTCATCGGCTATCTTGGGAACACCGGCAGGACCACAGGCCCCCACCTCCACTACGAGGTATATCTGGGCACGAGTCTCATCGACCCACTGCGATTTTTGAGCATTCATAAGGAATACCATGAATAAGAGAGCCTTTACCGACTGTGTGCTGGGGGAGGGTGTCGTGGCCGAGGGGAAAATCGATGCGCCGGGCATGATGCGCATCGACGGGAATTTCTCGGGTGATATAACAAGTGGCGCTTCTGTGATAATCTCAAAAGATGCGGTCGTGCACGCCGATATTCGTGCTCAGAATCTAATGGTTGCAGGTCTTTTTTTCGGCACTGCGGCTGTCCGGCACGAGGTTCGCTATACCGGGACTGCACGAATCCAGGCTGACTGTACGGGGGATGTTCTTGTGATCGAATCCGGCGCTTTCGTGAGGGGGCGGTTCTCGCGCAATAGCCAGACTGCAGCAACCTAGGAGTATACGATGTCTGATGAATATACCGATCAAGCTCTGCCGGAGGATATGCCCGATATTCTCCATGAGGAAGAATTCGAGGCTCCTCAGAAGGCAAAACAGCAGGGAACGAACACCGAAGAGTTGCCGCAGCCTATTTATCGGCTCAAAACTCTGCATTCGAGCGAGACCTTTCATGCATATTATGTCTCGTCAGGGGAAAATGTGCATTTTATGAGGTTATGTGACTTCGAAGGTCGTTCATCTTCCTGCATGCTGAGACAGGCGGTCGCCTTGGACGATGCATACCCCCCTGTCGAGAGCCCTCTCATTCCCAACCTCTCTATGGTTATTGCACCCACAAAGTACGGTCGGGACCTTGTGGAAGTGCTCGGTGTGGTCCATGATCTCTCGACAGTGAGCGCGGACGAGCTTGTGCTCATCGAGCGGCCCGCCACGATTGACGATTACCGTCGTTATCTCGAAAATCTTGAACAAGAAAAAGAGGCCTTCGTCCGGTGTCGAGAGCGAATCGAAGCACACAGGCTCCCCATGAGACTCGTCTCGGCGCACTGTCTGCTCGAGGACAGCAAGATTCTCTTCTTCTTCACCGCAGAGAGCCGTGTCGACTTCCGCGACCTGGTCAAGGACCTGGTGAGCATCTTCCATGCACGCATCGAGCTGCGGCAGATCGGCGTGCGCGACGAGGCGCGCGTTACGGGCGGCTGTGGAGTCTGCGGGCGCATTCTCTGCTGCCATGGGCTCTCGGACAAGCTCAACCCCGTTTCGATAAAGATGGCGAAGGATCAGAATCTTTCGCTCAACTCCCTTAAGATTTCTGGTCCCTGCGGCAGGCTTCTATGCTGTCTGAGCTATGAGCATCAGTTCTATCGCGATGCGCGCAGGGAGCTCCCGAACGAGGGTACGCGCTTTACCTATGATGGTACCCTGTTTAAGGTGATCGAGGTGAACGTCCTTTCGAACAAGATACGGATTGCAGGAGAGGATGGCCGGATTCTCGATATGGACGCGGCAAAGCTCAAGTACGCGGATGGACGTTGGACGGTTGTATAGTGTTCTCAACCTTGTGCAAAGGATGAGGCACTATGCGTAGCTGTGGAGCCCCTTGATCAGAAAGTTCACCCCGAGGAACGTAAACATCGCGATCGCGAATCCGATGATGACAAGGGCAGGTACGAGCCTGCTCGTGCTCTTGCGAACAAGCCTGAAATGTAGATACGCAGTGTAGGTCAGCCAGGTGATGAGCGCCCATGTCTCTTTCGGGTCCCAACTCCACCATACGCCCCAGGCTTTTTCTGCCCAGATCGCGCCGAAAATGAGGGCTCCCGCGGTGAATATCGGGTAGCCGACTGCGATGCTCGTGTAGGTCACACGGTCGTAGTTCCGGCGCTTTTCTTCGCTCTTTGTGGTGAGTTGCAAAATTGCGCTGACAAATCCTACGGCGAAGAATACTTCTCCTATGAAGGTGAACGAGACATGCAGCACGAGCCAGCCGGACTGGAGCGCGGGCACGGGCGGTTTTACGTCTGAGGGAGCAAGGGGGGAGCTCGCCAGCGCGAGGAATATGAGCGCTATGATCGACGCACCGAACGGTATGACTTTGTTGTCCTTCGTCGATTTGAAATGCCTGAGCGCGAAGATGAGAAACGCCATGGCACAGGCAAGAAAAATAAGCGATTCGAAAATTCCGGTGAGTGCCACAAAGCGGATTGCGATGCTTCGCCGCACGATCTCGACAAGGAGCAGGCCTCCCGCCACGAGCGAAAGCCAGGGCGAGACTCTCTCCTGTTTGTCTGCCTTTTTAAAGAGATAGACGATTTGAACAATGAGGCTCAAAATGAGTAGCCCGAATGCCATGGTCGCAATCATGCGAATACCCCTTTCAATTTCTGAATATACGTTATGAAGATGCCGAGCATGACGAGGAGAAAGCCCACCACGACGAACGGGTAGCCTCTGTCGCTCACGATGCTGAGGCCTGAGATCGACTGATCGAGATAGCTGTCGAAGGTGAAAGGGCCGATGCTTTGCCCCGGAGTCACCCTTACGACCGTGCGTTTGCCCTTGTCCTCGAGGAGGAAGACGGCACTCTGAGGGTAGTCAGCGGAGGAAGTTTCGGAGATAGATATGTTTGCCTGGGCGGAGCCCTCCAAAGGGGAGAATGAGGCATCGTCCAGCGCCATAAACAGTACAAAGCCATCCTTCGTGGCGGCGCGCATGCCCTGCTCCAGTGAAAACCCCATTCCCACCGGGTCCTTGAGCACAACCTGTTTTTCGGTATGCCAATGTTGCTGATAGATCGAATATCCCTTACGACGCAAGGGCGCATTGACCCTGATGCGGAATTGCCGAGTGTCCTGCTGCACTGCGACTGCTGCTGAGGCTTGCGAAGGGCTTTCGTGGATTTCTACGGTGGATTCCCAGGTTTTCGGTCTTCCGTCGGGGTATTGTTCGTACGTCATGTCCACAAGCATGATCTTTGCGCCATCGGGGAGGGTTGCCGATTCTCCCTTTCGCAGATTGATGGTGGTTTCGGTGTGTGTGCGCGCAGTGAGGACCCCACCGAACATGAGGACGATGAGCCCAAGGTGAAGCAAATCCGGCCCGTGCCGCCTCTTCCCGCGGGGCTTGGAAAACTCGCCCGTAAGCCTGTGGAACGTGCAGATGGTCAGGTTGAGCACGAAGACCGCGGAGACGAGGAGGAAAGGGATACTCGAAAACACATGGTCAAGGTCGAGCGTCAGAATGATGTCCGCGCCGGCACCAGGGAAGCGACCCCGGTAGAAATCGGCTGGTTTTCCCTGCGGAATAATACCGCCTGCAATTGCAAAGAGCGCAAGTAGGATGAGAAGCACGACCGCGAGTTTTACCGAGCGCAGCGCATCGTAGATTTTGTCGAAGGAAGATTTCATGGCGCCTCATTCAAAACAGGGTGTGCTCAGTATACCTAAAAATTGAGCGGGGTAGAGCTACCCCGCTCAGATCTCGTGTCTTTGAACCGTGCCCGATCAATGCGGCTCGTGGCAGGACGTACAGGCCATCTTGCCCACCTGATCGTCGCTGTGGCAGGAGAGGCAGCTTGCAGTCTCGTCGCTGACCTTGAACGTGGCTGCAAAGGTGCCTGCTTTCCACTCGTTGAGCAGGATGGCCGTCTTGAATGCGACGTCGCCGCAGAGGCGGGCACAGCGCTCCGCGCGCTCAGGTGAGGCTACCGTGAAGCCGGAATTTGTGATCCAGGCCGCGACAGAGGCGTGGCAAAGAGGGGAATTGCTCACACTGGTTGCGAGCGCTATGGATATGGGCGCCTTTGCGTCATATTTATAACCCTGAGCCACGGCCACATCGTTGGATTCCTGTGATGGGAAGGGGGTGATGGTGTACCAGCCTATAAGGTCGCCGAGGATCTTGTTCGTATCGGCATCGGATGCGACCAGGTTGATCGCTGCGCCGGCTCCATTCAATGTTCCGCACAGCGTGCCCCAGCTCGCGGCACCGCCGCGGCCGTATCCGAGCATGCGCAGGGGTATCTGGTTGTAGGGGCCGCCGACCTTATCGCGCAGCATCGAGAGCAGGGCATAAAAAACTGCGTATGAACATCCGGCCCTGAAGTAGGCCGCGTGGGCGCGGAGCCTTGCCTCTTCAGGATCGAGTTCGGTATAGGGGAGGGGAGATTCAGTGACGATGCCCCCTTGAGTTTGCGCCCCTGCAACACCTGTTCCAAAAAGCAGCGCGCTCGTCGCCACCCCTAGCCCGATGCCTGTAGCCTTTAAAAAACTTCGGCGAGAGACATCTTTTTCGAGCATTTTATCGACTTCCGCCATAATTTCCCTCCTTAGAACGCATCTACACTATTATTATAGCAGAGATTTGGCATAGTGCAATATATAATTCAATTTTTATATTTATATTATTATTTATATAATATTATCTATTTTATATATAGCAAAATATCGAATGGCGCTGACTTGGTCTCGATTGAGAGAACAGGTTTGTCTGACATGAGAACAGGAAAGAGACTTCGACAAGATTTTTAGTGCTCTTAAGCTTGTGCAAAGGTTAAAGCAGTGGAGAAAGTCTATGTGATGTATCTGGTATATACTGGCGCCTGTGAGGTCCTGGACACTCGCACAGAGAAGCTACTTGCCCAAGACCTTCGGACGCGGGCGACACACTCAATATCCAGGCTTCCATACCGCCTTCTCTTCCCTAATTTTCTTGCACAAGGTTGAGAGCACTAAACTTCAGTTGTCCTGGACGATCGAGATGTGCAGCTCCTTGAGCTGTCGCTCGTCGACGTCGTTCGGGCACTGGTCCATAGGGCTCACCGCGAAGGAATTCTTCGGGAATGCAATGACTTCTTTGATCGATGTCTCTCCAGCCATGAGCATGACGAGGCGGTCGAAGCCTGGTGCGATGCCACCGTGCGGCGGGGGGCCGTACTTGAATGCCTCGAGGAGGAATCCGAACTTGCGCTGGGCTTCCTCGTCGGTCATGCCGACAATGCGGAAGATGCGCTTCTGGAGGTCCGGATCGTGGATGCGGATTGAGCCCGAGGCGATCTCGTAGCCGTTCAGCACGAGGTCATAGAGGTCGCCTTTGACTGCGCCGGGGTCGGCTTCGAGGCTGTCGTGGTACTGGGTCTGGGGCATGGTGAACATGTGGTGGGCGGCTTCCCAGCGGTTTTCTTCTTCGTTGAACTCGAAGAGGGGGAAGTCGATGATCCATGCGAAGGCGAACACGGCGGGGTCGCAGAGGCCGAGGTCTTTGCCGATCTGGGAGCGCACGGCGCCGAGGGCGGTACAGGCGACTTTTTTCTTCTTATCGGCGACGAGCAGGATGAGATCGCCGGGCTTTGCGCCGAGTCCTTGGACAACGCGCACGGGTTCGGAGAAGAACTTGGATGCACTGCCTTCGAGCGAACCAGTCGGGTTCACCTTCATCCAGGCGAGGCCGTGGGCTTTGTACACCTTCGTCTTGGCCTCGAGCTCCTCGATCTGACGGCGCGAATAGTCTGCCTTACCCGGCACCACGAGGGCCTTGATCGCACCCTCTTCTTTGAGGGCGTCGTGAAAGGCCTGGAATGAGCAGGTGCCATCGACATAGGGCGCAAAATCCTGGAGTTCCATGCCGAAACGCAGATCGGGCTTATCGGAACCGAACCGGTCCATCGCCTCGTCGTAGGGGATACGGACAAAGTTCTTGGGCAGCTCGACGCCGAGGGTCTTTTTGAACAGGTGCCCCATCATGCCTTCGACGAGCGTGAGCACGTCCTCGCGGGTGACGAAGCTCATCTCGATATCGATCTGCGTGAACTCAGGCTGGCGGTCGCCGCGCGAGTCCTCGTCGCGGTAGCAGCGGGCGAGTTGAAAATACTTGTCGAAGCCCGAGACCATGAGGAGCTGTTTGTAGAGCTGAGGCGACTGGGGCAGGGCGTAGAATTTACCCGGATACAGCCGCGAAGGCACAAGGTAGTCGCGCGCGCCTTCTGGGGTCGAGCGGATGAAGGTCGGTGTCTCGATTTCGTAGAAACCCTTGCCGACGAGGTATTCGCGTACGGCGAAGGCTGCTTCGTTGCGTAGGCGGATTTTTTTCTGCATCGAGAAGGAGCGCAGGTCGAGATAGCGGTAGGTGAGGCGCATATCCTCTTTCGCGTCGGTGACCTCGTCGATCATGAAGGGGAGGGGAGCACAGCGCGCAAGGATCTGGATCTTTTCGGCCTTGACCTCTATTTCGCCCGTCGGCATTGATGGGTTGATCATGCTGTCGGGGCGCGGGCGAACCGTGCCGAGGATCGAGATGCAGTATTCCATTTTAAGTTCTGCTGCGCGGTCCAACAGTTCCTGGTCGGAGTCCGCATCGACGACGACCTGCGTGACCCCGTAGCGGTCGCGAATGTTGATGAAGGAGATACCACCATGATCGCGCTTGCGGTGTACCCAGCCGTTGAGAACCACTGATTTCCCGATGTCGGCGGCGCGGAGCTCGCCACAGGTGACTGTCCGTTGTTCGAATAGCATAATAGGCGTATTCTATAGATAGATAAGAAAATCGGCAAGGAGATAACGGGGATCGCCGGTGCGATTTTGCGTGCGATGCAGCTTCTCGCTATATTGATACAGAAGAGATCGCAGAGAAAGAGGAGCGACTATGATTCAGGAAGGTGAACGGGCGCCCGACTTCGCGCTCAAGGATGCAGATGGCAAGATGTGGACGCTCGCCGATTTTCGTGGGAAGACGGTTGTCCTTTATTTCTATCCAAAGGACAACACGCCAGGCTGTACGACCGAGGCCTGTAGTTTCCGCGATCGGTATGAAGAGTTCAAGAAGCGGGGCGTGGAGGTCGTCGGAGTGAGCGCCGATTCGGAGAAGTCGCACAAATCCTTCGTGGAGAAGAAAAATTTACCCTTTCTCCTTTTATCCGATCCCGAGAAGAAGACGATCGAGGCGTACGGCGCGCTGGGAGAAAGGAAGCTCTATGGCCGAATCTTTCTCGGTATTTTACGGAGCACCTTCATTATCGATGGCGAGGGTATTGTGCAGAAGGTTTTCCCCAAGGTGACGCCTGCAGGGCACGCCGAAGAGATTCTTGCGGCGCTGTAAGTGCGTCCCTAGTGCTCTCAACCTTGTGCAATAAATTTTCCTCCATTATACAGGTCGTTGGCGGTTCTTTTTTGTTGCACTTCGGAGGCGCTTTGCGGCGAGCTTTCGCTGCTTTGAGGCTGCTGTGGGCTTTGTAGGTATGCGAGGTGGGTTTTGTCTAGCAGCTCGCTCGATGAGCATAATAAGCTTTTGCATTGCCTTTTCACGGTTTATGATCTGGCTCCGCGCTTCTTGAACCTGAACGACGAGTTCTCCTTCAGTGGTGATCCGGTTCGCAAGTCGTGCCCGCACGAGTTCGAGCTCGGATGAGCGCAAGCCCTCAATCGCTGCGATGTTGATACGGGCAGTGACTTTCGTATTGACTTTGTTGACGTTCTGTCCCCCAGGGCCGCCCGATTTCGAAAATTCGATTTCGGCGTGCGCCATGATCGAAAACCTCAGCAATTCGGTATCCATACAGGATGAGCGTATTGCATTGTGGCCCGTTGGTGAAGCGGGAATTTTCACCCCCGCTCGGTAGCTACTTATTCACTTGCCTACCTTGGGTAATCCTTTGCACAAGGTTGAGAGCACTACCGATTCGTTTGCTCTTGACTACTATACATGTGTATAGTATATAGGAACCGTGGACGATGAAGTGCTCTATATCGGCACGGTGGACCGTGCGGCGGATATCCGCGAATCATTCCGGCTTACTGAGGTAGGCTGGAGAAGCTGGGTTTCGGGGTGTGTTCCGGCCGGCCGGCTGTCCGTGCGCCTTCCGCGTTGGATCGGAAGACCGGAACGGCTCGCGGAAACATCGGAGCTGTGTACGGCACGAAAAATGGGCGGCGTTTCGGCCGCCTCATTCAGTTCGCATCGATCGGGGGCAGCCAGTGGCTCCGTGTGGAATTTCGGCGCGAACGATACCTCACATGGTGCGTCGCCTCGTGCTGTTCGCGCGTCCCTTCATAGCGTGCGTGCTTCTCTTGAGCCAGGGGTACAATCAGGGCAGATCGCTTTTGTACTCGCCGTATTTCCTTTCTCTTTTGAATACAATGTTGCACATCGCCTTTGGCTCGACAGAGTTTTGGGAGAACTCGAGGGGTTTCCTCTTGTAGCAGGCTTTTGGTCGTCGAGCTGGTATACATCGCGTCTTATCGACGGGCTGAAACAAAGAAATGTTGCGCTCTGTCTGTACGATGCGCCGCAAGGGGATTCTTTTCCATGGGATTCTTCCTGTGGAGAACAATCCCATAGGGAAGTCCCGCGAGGCGAACACATGCCGCCGGTGATCGAGGTTCTTACAGCCGATAGAGTGTATATCAAGCTCCT
>DIXD01000091.1 GCA_002435985.1 Spirochaetaceae bacterium UBA6089 | reverse complement strand
ACTGCAGGGTCACGCCGAACGAAAAGGAGAAGCTTGCGTTCTATGCGAAACTCTACAAGGAGGGCCTCCTCGACCCTGAGTACCTGACCAAGAAGTGGGACACTAAGGAGCAGGTTTTCTACGAAGGCAAGGCAGGGATGGTCGCCGGTTTTGCGCCGGGTAGCATCGATGTGTACGTCAACAAGATGATGAAGTCGCAGAACACGAGTCTTGTCGCGCTTCCGCCTCCTGCTGGGAAGGCTCAGGGGCTTGGGCCTTTTGTCGACGTCATCAAGGAATCGCGTGGATTTGCGATTCCGGTGACCTCAAAAGTGAAAGATGAGGCTTTTGCGGTGCTCGACTTCATGTGGAGCCCAGCGGGTCTTAAGATCGCCAAGCTCGGCATTCCCAGCGTGCACTATATCGAAGAATCCAACCGCTATGTGCTCACCGATAGATACCCTGAGTGGTACAACGGATGGTTCGGCGACTCGTTTAATGGTTTTAATCCGGACAAGCCTCTCTCGAGGCCAATTATGACAGCGCCTGCGGTTGAGGCTGGGAAATTGGCGGTAAAATACATGATGCCCGACAAGACATTCATGATCCCCGAGCAGTACATCACGAACTGGGATGCCATGACGAACCTCTACAAGGAGTATGAGGCGGACATCATTACCGGCAAAAAACCTCTTTCGGCCTTCGACGAGTTTGTCCAGAAGTGGTACGCCGCAGGCGGAACCGAACTGACCAAATACGCGCAGACGAAACTGAAGTAAGCTGCGTTGAGTCTGCAATGCTAGCCTAATTACTGCAGGGGTGCCGAAGTACACCACTATACCGTGCACAAGGTGCCCCTTTTTACCTTTATGTGTGGAGTATCTATGCCAACAATCCCTCCGGATTATCTTGAACGAGTGTATGCGGGTCTGCTTGGAAAAATGATCGGAATTCGTCTGGGAGCCCCGGTGGAGCCTGCGATCTGGACCTACGAACGCATCCGCGATGTCTATGGCGAGGTTACTTCGTATCTGAAGCCGTACAGGAATTTTGCGGCGGATGATGATGCGAACGGACCTGTGTATTTTATCCGACCCCTGCTTGAGAAAATCGAGGGTGCGTTGAAGCGCGTCGCGGGAGATGATGGAGACACTTATGGAGACGCTCATGGGGACGGCTCTAACGAAGCTGCCTTTGAGAGAGAAATTTCCTCGACTCGGCTTGAAGATGTGTCCATTAAGGCCGGCGAAGTGGCAGCAGCCTGGCTCAACTACGCGCGCGAAGGCATTGGGATGTTCTGGTGGGGAGGGTACGGTCGGAGCACCGAGCATACCTCCTATCTCAACCTAAAGAATGGAATCCCTGCGCCGGAATCGGGTTCAATCGTACGAAACGGCAAGGTAGTCGCAGAGCAGATCGGTGGACAGATTTTTATCGATACGTGGGGGCTCGTGTGGCCAGGCAACCCTGCAAAGGCAGCAGAGTTCGCAGCCTGTGCGGCCTCGGTTTCGCACGACGGGGAAGGCCTCAATGGAGCAAGATTTATTGCAGGCTGCATCTCGGCAGCGTTCAAGGAGGCCGATATCCAGACAGTGATGGAAACCGGCTTGAGTCTGATCCCAGAGGACTCTGCCTACGCCACCGTGGTGCGGGCCGTCAGAGAGTTCCACGCGTCGCACCCCGAAGACTGGCGTGCCTGTCAGGAGTATTTGATCGCCGAGTGGGGGTACGACAAGTGGCCCGGTCTCGTTCACATTATCCCGAACGCCGGGGTGTGCGGGCTGGCCATGTTGTACGGTGCGGGGAGCTTTGCGCGCACCGTCGAGATCGCGACGATGTGCGGC
The DNA here is from genome assembly GCA_002435985.1 of Spirochaetaceae bacterium UBA6089. Taxonomy (GTDB): domain Bacteria; phylum Spirochaetota; class Spirochaetia; order Treponematales; family Rectinemataceae; genus Rectinema. The sequence continues at coordinate 3,100 of DIXD01000091.1, read as the reverse complement.
TGGGACACCGACTGCAACGCAGGCAATGTGGGGACAATTGCCGGCGTGCTCTACGGGCTCGAGGCGCTGCCGCTCCATTACCGCCAGCCCATCAACGACGGCATTGTGCTTTCGGGCTTGCCGGGAAGCCTCAACATCCTCGATATCCCGACCTTTTCCAGGAGAATCGCGGCAGTCGGATATGCGCTGGCCAGCATACCAGTCCCCGAAGGCGTCTCGGCACCTCTTGCGCTTGGCGATGGTGAGCATGGGTTGTTTTTCGATTTTGCGCTGCTGGGTTCGACGCACGGCATGCGGGTGTCGGACCCCACGCGGTTTGCGGTATGCCACCGGGCAGATAGTCATGCTCTCGAGTTCCGCTTCGAGCGGCTCACGCGCGAAGAGAGCGGTACATGCTTTTTCAAGCCATTCTACCGGCGATCCGATTTCGACGACGAACGGTACAGCCCGGTTTTTTCCCCGATCGCAAGGGCGGGCCAGCGCGTCGAAATCGAATTCAGTCTGGAGCGCTGGGAGGGGCAGAGCATCGGCGTTGAAGGCTACGTGCGCGACACGTGGTCGCAGAAGGATGTCGTCACGACCTCGCCCATTTTCCCGGATGAGGGCAAAAAATACCACCTCGAGTTCGCGATTCCCGCGCTCGATGGCTCCTTCCCCGACGAGGTCGGCATTAAGCTCACGAGCTTTTCGGGGAAAGGCAGGCGTGACTCGGGAAGACTGTTCATCGACAGGTTTGCGATACGAGGTAAGGCTTCATACGATATCGATATAGCGAAACAGTCGATCGAATTCGGTTGTGTCACTCCCTTCTCGCACGACGGAGGCACCTGGTCGATCGAAGGTGGCCTTCTGCATCTGATGACCCCGGTCAAAGCGGCCTCATACACGGGGGGCTATGGTGTAGCCGATCAAAAGATCAGCGCGAACCTCACGCCCTTGGCAGGGGACTGCCATATGCTCATCGTAAGGGCGAGAGGCGCTCAGCAAGGCTACTGGGGAGGCTTCGACGGACAGGGCAAGGTGGCGATCTACAGACAGGATTTCGGATTCCGGAAGCTTGCCGAGGCTGAATTCGACTGGAAATCCGGCGAAAGCGTTCGAATATCGCTCGCGGCGACGAAAGATCGCCTCTCTCTCTGGATCGATGGAGAGAATGTCCTCGAAACGAAGGATGCCGCGTTCAAGAGCGGGCTTGTCGGCTGCGGCTCTCTTCGGGCCTCCCGGGCGCTCTATGGGCCATTCTTGGTGGAAGAGCTATGAGCGAATCGCAGGTAGTTGAGGCGGGGTTCGCCTCGAAGTCGGACTGTTTGGCGAGATATACGCCGTCGGTCGACACGATTTCGGTCTCGATCGAATCGAGCGTCGGTACGCTCTTTGGCGGAGAGATACGACGTAGCGCACTGGAGATGCTCGATTCGTACGGGGTAGAGACCGGGCATCTTGAAATTGAGGACGATGGCGCGCTCGATCTTGTGATACGTGCCCGCATCGAAGCCGTCCTCAGAAAGGCCGGATTTTCGCTCAAGACAGGTTTCGGGGTGGGTTTCGGGAGCCACGCAGACGAAAGATGTGTCACCGCCGCGCGGACGCCGAGCGGCCTCGACCGAACCCGGCATATCCGGCTCTATGTGCCTGGAGATCAGCCACATTTCGCAATCAATGCGGACCTCTACGGTTCGGACATGCTCGTCTTCGACCTCGAGGATTCCGTCGCAGCCGAACGGAAGTTCGAAGCGAGAATACTCGTGCGCCGCCTGCTCGAGAATGATCTTTTGTTCGGAAAGAGCGAAGTCGCGGTGCGGATCAATATGCTTCGGGACAAATGCGGCAAGGCGGACATCGATGAGATCGTCGCTGCCCGTCCTCATGCGATTCTTCTGCCGAAGTGTGAATCGTCAAACGATGTCGCGATGCTCGATCGACTGCTCTCCCTTCAGGAAAAAGAGAAGGGCATCGAAAAAAACAGCATTCATATCATACCGATTATCGAGACAGCAGCAGGCGTATTGAACGCGGTGGAGATTGCTCGTGCTTCCGAGCGTAACGTGGCTCTCGCCTTCGGGTACGAAGATTTTTCCAGAGACATCTGCGCAAAACCCATCCCCGCGGGCAGCACCAGCGCGGTACTGGGGAAGTCCGCGCAAATCGAGGCACTGCTGGCACGGGAAATGATCGTGCTGGCCGCCAGATCGGCCGGCATCCAGCCGCTCGATTCCGTGTTTTCGGACATTGAGGATACCGACGGCCTTACCGAATCCTGCTATCAGGCCAGGGCGCTCGGTTTCGAGGGAAAGGCGGTCATTCATCCTTCGCAGATCGAGCATGTGCGAAGGGTCTTTTCACCTTCCGAAGAGGAGGTGGAGAGAGCAAAGGCCATTGTGGCGGCCTACGAGGAATCTCTAAAGGGCGGCAGAGGGGCGGTTGCCTTCGACGGGCAGATGATCGATGCGCCTCTTGTGAGCAAGGCGCGACGCGTGATCGAAGAAAGCACCCGTGGAGAATAACATGGAATGGACGAACAACGCGCTCGGAAGAAAGATTCCGACAGCAATAGACGGGAAACCATGTCTGCCCTTTCAGGGGGCTTTTGCAGACAGCGGAAAGGGGCGCCCAAAAGCGGCTCCCCCCGATAGAACCTGCCGGGCCATCACTCCTCGGCAAAAACCCGACAAACGAGTTGCGGATTGGGACGAACTTTTCGATAGACTCGAGCTGCGCGATGGGGCAAGGATTTCGTTCCATCACCATCTGCGCAACGGCGACAAGATCGTGAACGAGGTGGTCGCCCGTCTCGCCGCGCGCGGCCTGCGCGATCTGACGATTGTTCCCTCGGCGCTTTTTCCCGTGCACGACGCACTGTTGCCCTATATCAGGGAGGGTGTCGTCACGAAGATCGAAGGGTCGATGAACGGCGCGATCGGAGCTGCCTGTTCACGGGGCGAAATCCAGCACACCTGTGTGCTTCGCTCGCACGGTGGACGCCAGAGAGCGATTCAGGAAGGCGACATCTCGATCGATGCAGCATTCATCGCCGCTCCCACGGCCGACCCGTACGGCAACGCCAACGGCCTTTTTGGTCCTTCGGCCTGCGGTCCCCTAG
>DIXD01000051.1 GCA_002435985.1 Spirochaetaceae bacterium UBA6089 | reverse complement strand
TTTCTATCCGTCATCGCCTTCTCGACTTTCGTATAGAGCGAACCGAACATATCGCTATCTTCTGGGGTGCCGTTCAGGTCGAGCATCGTCTGACGAAGCTCGTAGAAAAAGTTGCGCGCGTCTTCCTTGTCCTGGAATGCGATGTTCGATGCGAGGACCCTCAGGACCAGCATAAACACATGTTTTTGGCGAGAGGGAGAAACCGCGGCGTCGACAGGATCGAAGGAGTTCTGCTGGAGATAGACGGCATCGAGGAATTCACTCTTGAGATACACGACATAGTCCTCGAGGCTCGTGCCTTCCTCCCCGACGACCTTCATCATTGCGCCGACCTCGGCGCCTCGCTCGAGGAAGGAATGGGCATACTGGACGGCCGATTTCGGCATTATCCCCTCATATTTCGACCAGGAGTCGAGGGGATGGATCGAAGGATACTTGCGCGCATCCGACCGCTCGCGCGACAGACCGTGGAAGGCGCCGACGACCTTTAGCGTGGCCTGCGTGACGGGCTCCTCGAAGTTGCCGCCTGCGGGCGAAACGGTGCCGCCGATGGTGACGGAACCGGTGTTCCCGTCGTAAAGCCGGACTATGCCCGCCCGTTCATAGAAGGCGGCGATGACCGATTCCAGGTATGCAGGAAATGCTTCTTCGCCGGGGATCTCCTCGAGGCGGCCCGACATCTCGCGCATCGCCTGGGCCCAGCGACTCGTGGAGTCGGCGAGCAGGAGCACATCCAGTCCCATCTGGCGATAATATTCCGCAATCGTCACCGCCGTGTATACGGAGGCCTCGCGCGCGGCAACCGGCATGGAGGAAGTGTTGCAGATAATCACCGTCCGCTCCATGAGCGACCTGCCCGTCTTCGGATCGATGATCTGGGGGAATTCCTTGAGCGTCTCCACGACCTCGCCTGCGCGCTCGCCGCAGGCTGCAATGAGCACAATATCGACTTCCGCGTGGCGACTCGTCACCTGCTGCAACACTGTCTTGCCCGCACCAAACGGACCGGGGATACAGTAGGTCCCGCCTTTCGCCACAGGAAAGAACGTGTCGATGATTCTCGTCTTAGTGACAAGAGGATCCTTCGGCATGAGCCGTTCTGCATAGCAGTCCACCGCACGCTTCACCGGCCAGGAAAACCACATGCGGACCTGCTTCTTGTTTCCCTTTCCATCCACGACTTCCGCAACCACATCGTCGATCGTGTAATCGCCTTCAGGCAGAATCGTGGCGATGCTCCACTCCCCATAAAAGTCGAATGGCAGCATGATGATATGCTTAAAGTGCAATTCGGGTACCCAACCAAGGGCCATGCCCCTCTGTAGGTGATCGCCCTCCTTCGCGAGTGGTGTAAAATGCCATTTCGCGTCGCGCGGAAGCGCCTTCACATAGAGCCCAGGCTCGAGGAAGTAACCGATCCTCTCGGCGATCTCGGGGAGAGGGTTCTGAAGCCCATCGTATATCTGCCCCAAGAGACCAGGCCCCAGCTCTACCGATAAAAGCTCATCTGTGAATCGAACCTTGTCACCCACGCGGATGCCTCTGGTGATCTCGTACACCTGCATCTGAACCGAAGATCCGCGTATGCGGATCACCTCGCTCTTCAGGCTCCTTCCCCCGGTCTCGATATAGGCGACTTCGTTCATGCTCACGATTCCGTCGGTGTTGACGGAAACCATATTGCCGTTTACTGCGGTAACAAATCCTTCTGTCATGTTGCCACTCCGATCTCTAGGGCACTGCTCGCTGCCTCCGCAGCTGCATCGACAGCATCCTGATATAAGGTCCTAAACCCTTGCTTGCCACGTTCTCTGTCGAATGAGGCGCAGCGGGTTGCGATGAGCAATTTCATCTTATAGGCAAGAAGAGCATCGAGCTCAAAAATAGAAAGAGAAGCGAACCTCTCGACAGCGTGCCAGCGTTCGTGTTCAAACGCGAGCTCGGCCTGGAGTGGATTGGGAGCTGCCGATACTGCCTGCGCAGACTGGAGCGCGTCGGCGCCAGCACTTCCGGGCCTTATCCACTGTTCTGCATCCCACTTATTTGCTTTGGCCCGGAGCATCACGAGAGCATTCCTGACACCCCTCTCCCACTCAAAATAGGTCTTCAAAAAAGAAGATCTTTCTATACAAGTCGCATATTCGCCTCTCCTCACCACATCGACATGGCGAACCAGCTCAAGATCCTCTTTATCCACAAACCTCGAACAGAGCACATCGAACTCCTCCACAGAGAGAGGAGGCGGAACACCGAATGGGAAAGAAGCAAGTGTCGAAGCGAAATACCAGTAACGCTTCATGTCAATCGAGGCTCCTCGCCGCTTCTTTCAAATAGTCAGAGAGCATGGCATTGACACGCGCCGAAAGAATTTGTGCAAGGCTCTCTGCCGAGAAATCGTACTGGGCGGCAGAACCTACCTGTGCGACGCGGAACCCCGCATCGATGGGTGGATATGGTTTGAGCATCACGCCTTTTGAAAGCTCCTTGGAGAGCCTTGCAGAGAGGGAAGCGTCAATTTTTTTCATGAGGTCGGGCGGCAGCAAAACCTCTACGTCGTTCGCCTGGCCCAGCGCCAGAGCCTTCAACACCTCCGGAATGACCTGTGCTGCCATCTTTTCGTCGAATGCAGCCGTAACATCGGCACGGATCGCGGTATCGAGAAGGCGTTGAACGCTCTGTTTGAGCGCGATCATGGCATCACGCGACGCCTGCAGTAGGCTTTCGCGAGAAGCCCTCTCCATCGCCTCGATACGGCGAGCAGCTTCTTCTTGTGCCTCCTTGGCTTCTTTTTTCGCGCGATTCACTATTTCGAGAGCTTCCGACTGTGCCTTACGAATGATCTCTTCGGCCTGCTGCTTTGCAGTTTCGACCCCCTCGCTCCGGATTCTCTCAAGGAGCTCCTGCAGTTGAATCTCCATGGTATTTTCCCTCTAGTTGAATTCGATATATTGTAAATATCCTATATTGACAAAGATGTTCTTTATAGCTCCGTAGAGTTTATACTGAAAGTGTCTTTAGGGCAAGGGCGAATGTCTATATTTTGCCCTCTTGACAGGATGGTCGCCGTACGATTAAATCGCCTTCGTTCATAGGACATCTTAAAACGCGACCGTCGTACCGCGACGGCGCGCCAACAAAGACCCACACGCCCGCATACGGCAATAGCCGGAGCAGCACGAGGGTTACCTTATGGAATCGTCGCGAGAAGCGACGCATTTTAGAACGCGACCGTCGTATAACGGCTATTACCCCAGCCTTCCAAGCTGGAGACGTGGGTTCGACTCCCATCGGTCGCTTCTTTCCCTTTCGAAGATTTCAACCAAAAAAGCTAGGGGGCGGAAGAATCTCGAACCTGAGCAGCCGACCGTCTTTCATGTATCCGGAAACCCAAGCGATATCTTGACAGCAGGCCTCTTTTTCATCTAGTTTACAACGCTGAAATTACAACGCTGACATCGGGACGTAGCCTAGGGGCTAAGGCGTCTGCTTTGGGAGCAGAAGATCGGAGGTTCAAATCCTCTCGTCCCGAAACCGTGGGGGATCGTAGCTCAACTGGATAGAGCAACTGCCTTCTAAGCAGTAGGTCGGGCGTTCGAGCCGCCCCGGTCCCATTATAAGATAACGAATTACACAAATTGACCTTTTCGAGCATGAGTTCGCTTTCTCTCTCGATTCTTCGCGCATGGTGGTGTCGGCGACGATTCTCGATCGAATCCACTGAAGTTTTCGACTTGACTATGGCCATTTTTTATTACATAGTAGAGGCGGTTCCAAATGTTCCATAAATCCAGCAAAAAGGAGGATGCGTCATGAACGACTCGGATGGCAGTCATAGTTGTTGTCTCTGTACCGAGCCCGAAGATCCATTCCCGCGACCATCTTGCCTGACAGCTGGTAACGCCATGGTGGAATACCGAATCTAGGTCTTTAAAGCCATTCACCTCCTGCTGTCAGGGGACGCGGCAGTAATTTGAGGTGAACTATGACTAAATTTTATCTGCTATTACCTTTCCTCAAAAAAAAGAGCGAGAAGCGCAATGGCAATGCCTTCAACGAAGACGAACATAGATTGGTCTTACTCTGCAGTTCTTCGATAGAAGAGGCATTTGCCGAGCTCGACACAAGCCCTCGGGGGCTCTCCGAGAAAGAGGCGAATAGGCGGCTCTCGGAATTCGGCAAGAATGAAATCTCCCAGCTGAAGGAGCTGACTTTCTGGGAGGATATGCTGGCACGAGTCAAGAGTCCTCTCGTCATTCAGCTTCTCATCATCGCAGCGGTATCGGCTCTCATTGGACAGGCGAGCTCCGCAATCATCGTCGGCATGATGATTCTCCTCAGCGTAGGCCTCTCCTACATTCTGGACAGCCGTTCGAACAGAGAAGTCGAATCTCTGGGAAAGCGTGTGCAGTCGCGCACCTATGTCCTCCGCGACGGGAAAGAGATCGAGATCAGAATGTCCGAAGTCGTACCCGGCGATGTCGTCCTGTTGCAGGCAGGAGCTATCGTGCCGGCCGACGTGAGGATAATCTCTGCAAAAGACTTCTTTCTCAGCGAGTCGGTACTCACAGGCGAATCGATGCCGGTGGAGAAATCCGCCAATCTCCCCTCTGCCCCACTGAAATCGGTCCTCGAGATGCCCAATGTCTGTTTCATGGGCACGAGTGTCATGAGCGGGACGGCGCGAGCAGTCGTTGTGACGACCGGCGCGCACACGCTCTTCGGCGCCATTTCGAAAAAACTCAGCGAGCGTCGCGAAGAGACAAGTTTCGACAAGGGCATTCGCTCCTTCACCTGGCTCATGATCAGGATCATGCTGGTCATGGTGAGCCTCGTCTTCTTGATCGTGGGCCTTACCAAGGGCAACTGGCTCGAGGCTTTGCTTTTTGCCCTGTCGGTTGCAGTGGGTCTCACGCCGGAGATGCTCCCGATGATCGTCACGGTGAATCTCGCCAAGGGCGCGCTCGCCATGGCGAAGAAGAAGGTGATCGTCAAGAAATTGCCCTCGATCCAAAACCTGGGAGCCATCGACATCCTCTGTACGGACAAGACAGGAACGCTCACGCAAGACCGCGTCGTGCTCGAACATCATGTCGACATCATCGGGAACAAAAGCGACGAAGTCCTCAACTATGCCTACCTCAATAGCTATTTCCAGACAGGTCTCAAGAACCTGCTCGATAGGGCGGTCATCGAACATGTGGATCTCAACGTCGATGAATGTCGGCTCGTGGATGAGCTGCCATTCGACTTTCAACGCCGCCGCATGTCGGTCGTCGTCGAATACGAGGGCGACAATGTGCTCATCTGCAAGGGAGCGGTCGAGGAGATCTATAGCTGCTGCACGCATTACCAGATCGATGAAGAGATATACCCTCTCATCGATATGATCCGCGCCGACCTCTTCGAGGAAGTCCAGAAGCTCAATGAAGAGGGGTTCAGGGTTCTCGGCATAGCGTACCGAGAGTTCAGCCGCGACAAAACGACCTTTACGGTACAGGACGAAAGCCAGCTGATCCTTCTAGGGTACATCGCCTTCATCGATCCACCTAAGGAATCGGCAACCGAAGCCATACAATTGCTCACAAAGGTGGGCGTCGAGGTGAAGGTCCTCACAGGGGACAACGGCCTCGTCACCGAAAAAGTCTGTAGAGACGTAGACATCCCCTTCGGCTCTTCGATTACAGGCGCAGAACTGGCTTTGCTCGACAAGGCGACATTCTCGGCCAAGGTCAAAGAGTGCGAAGTCTTCGTCAAACTGACACCGAGTCAGAAAGAAGAGATCGTCCAGGAATTGCGGAGACAGGGACATGTGGTCGGCTACATGGGCGATGGCATCAACGATGCGATGGCGCTCAAAGCTGCCGATGTCGGCATTTCGGTGGACTCGGCGGTCGACGTGGCCAAAGAGGCGGCAGATATTGTCCTTCTCGAAAAGAGTCTCCTCGTTCTCGAGGAAGGCATCATGGAAGGTCGGCGTATCTTCGCCAACATCATCAAGTATATCCGGATGGGAGCGAGTTCGAATTTCGGCAACATGTTCAGCATGCTTGGGGCGAGCTATCTTTTGCCTTTCCTGCCCATGAAGCCATTACAGATACTCACCAATAACCTCCTCTACGATTTCTCTCAGACGGGCATCCCCGTGGACAATGTCGACCCAGAACTCGTCGAAAAGCCGATGAAGTGGGATATCAACAACATCAAGCGTTTTATGGTGTGTGTCGGACCAATAAGCTCAATCTTCGATTACGCTACGTTTGGTCTCATGTGGTTTTTCTTCCATGCGAGCGATTATCTCGTTCCAGGGTTACCGGCGGCGCAGAAAGATGCCCTCTCCCAACTCTTCCAGACCGGTTGGTTCGTCGAATCGCTGCTGACGCAGACACTCATTGTCCATATAATCCGTACCAGGCGCATCCCCTTCTTCCAGAGTCGTGCATCGGCGCCAATGATGCTCATGACCCTGCTCGTGATGGCAACCGGGATCTGGCTACCCTACTCCCCGCTCGCGCCCCTCTTGGGTCTCGTGCCGCTTCCGGGGATATACTGGCTGTGGATCGTGGGTTTTCTCGTCACCTACTCGATTATCACACATAAGGTAAAACGCTGGTTTTTCAGGCGTTTTGAAGGAGCATAACGATGGATTCCATACTTGACGCCCTCCAAGAAGGACGCCTTTTTGAACTTCCGGAAAACGACAAGGACCATGCGCTTCAATTTTTAGCACACATAATCGAGGCCTTTCCTCAGATTCCGACGGGGACGGATATTGTCGGCAATGTGATGGCGCGCGAAAAGTTGATGACCACTGCGCT
>DIXD01000067.1:1793-9694 GCA_002435985.1 Spirochaetaceae bacterium UBA6089 | reverse complement strand
GCGGCACCCCTCGGGGTGCGCGTTCATGCAGATATTGTTCCGAACCATTGGTTTTAAGATCATTCTGGTACTCCTGAGGCAATGCTTATCCACTCTGCTTCGGCGACGATTGTGTCGCCCACCTTGGCGGTTCCCTTTTGATGGAGGTAGACGGTGGATGCTCTGACATTCGTGATTTCCATCTTTAGGGTATCGCCGGGGTGAACCGGCTGTTTAAACCTGGCATCCTTGATTTTTGCAAACATGAAGAGGCTCTTGGGATAGATACCCATCAGTTTTGCCCCGACGCCACCAGCCTGTGCCATGCTCTCCACGAGCAGAACCCCAGGGACGACGGGGAAGGCAGGGAAATGTCCTTTGAAGAACCAGTCGTCGGCTCGGAAAGTGTGCTCTGCGAAGATGATATCGTCTTTGACAGATACGTCGTCTACGAATAGAAATGGGGCTCTGTGCGGAAGATAGGATTCAATATCGTTCATCGACGGCCACCTTTTTGTAAGAAATATCGTGGATAATTTCGATTCGAGGCAATTTTAGTCTTCCGTCACAAACCTTGCAACGGGTTTCATGCAGAGGCGGATTTGAAGATCACCACGCCATTGTGCCCGCCGAATCCAAGGCTTGCAGACATCGCGGCTCTTACGGTGTGGGGCTGGGCTACGTTGGGGACATAGTCCAGATTGCATCCGTTTTCGATGTCGGGATTGTCCAGGTGAATGGTCGGCGGCAGCATGCTCGTCTCCAACGCCTTGATGCAGACAAGCGCCTCGATTGCGCCTGCGGCGGCGATGCAGTGGCCCGTCATGCTCTTTGTCGAGCTGATCTTCAGACTCGAAGCGTAATCGCCGAAGGCGACCTTGAGCATTTTGCTCTCCATGGGGTCATTGAGTTCTGTTCCTGTTCCATGTGCATTGTAGTAGCCAATGTCCTCCGGCCGCATGCCTGCATCTCTGAGAGCGTGCGCGATGGCCCTTGCACCGAATATCCCTTCAGGCTGCGGGGCCGTCAGATGATATGCGTCACAACTCGCGCCGTATCCGGCAAAGATTGCGTGTATGTGGGCGCCGCGTGCCATCGCGTGATCGAGTCGCTCGAGGATCAGAATGCCTGCCCCCTCACCCATCACGAATCCATCCCTGTCGCGGTCAAATGGCCGCGAGGCGAGCTGTGGCCGGTCATTGTAGGCTGTCGAGAGGGCCTTGAGCCTGCAGAACGCGCCGACGGCAAACTCGGTGATGGCCGCCTCCGAGCCTCCGGCGATGACGATGTCGGCTCTTTCTGCCCGTATGAGGTCGAGAGCTTGCCCAAGGGCGTCGGTGCCTGATGCACAGGCCGTCACTTGGGTGAAGGCTGGACCGTGAACACCGAAGTGCATGGCGATATTGGCCGCCGCCTCGTTTGCGATCATGAGAGGAATCGTCATAGGAGGAATTCTGTCCGGTCCATCCTGCAGCATTTTGGTGTGAGAATCGGTGAAGACCTCAAGCCCTCCGATGCCATTCCCCACGGCAATAGCCACGCGGTCTGGATCTATACGATTGTCTGTCGAGAGCTGCTGTGCGTCCAGGTGTTCGGGAAGCCCCGCATCCTCCCAGGCCTGCGCCGACGCCGCAACGGCGTATTGAGAGAAGAGAGCCATCTTTCTAGCCTCTTTTTTTTCGATCCAGCGGGAGGGATCGAAATTCTTCACCTCCGCCGCTATCTTGCTCTCTACCCTCGATGCGTCGAAGTGGCTGATCGGGCCGACACCACTCACACCGCGTATGCAGTTGTTCCAGAATTCATCGACTGAATTTCCGATAGGACTTATTACCCCAAGGCCGGTGACTGCTACGTCAATCTTCATAGGTTGTATCTCCCAATACTAGTTTACCATCGAACGACGGCCGCGCCATAGGTCAGCCCCGCTCCGAAACCGACGAGCATCACCAGATCATTGCGTTTCAGGAGGGACTTTTCATCCATCTCAGCAAGCGCAATGGGGATGCTCGCGGATGAAGTGTTGGCATATTCTTCTATATTCATGTAAATTTTTTCCATAGGGATAGAAAAGCGCTTAGCGGCTGCCTGCACAATGCGCGCATTCGCCTGATGCGGCACAATCCACGAAAAGTCTTCGAGGCGATAGGCAGTCTTATGCAGAAGCCGCTCAATGGCAAGCGTGATCGATTTCACCGCAAAGTCATACACTTTTTTGCCGTTCATCGAAATTGTAGGGACAATCGGTGTCTGCCGGGAAAAGGCCTGTGTCCTCTCCGGCTGAACGAGGTATAGATCTTTCGCACCGCTCCCATCGGCACCGAGGATAAACGAGAGACAGCCTCGACCCGGCTCATCGATGCGAGACAATATCGCTGCCCCTGCCCCATCGCCGAAGAGTACGGCAGTGGACCGATCGCTCCAATCTGTAACGCGGCTCAAACACTCGGCCCCGATGACCAGTGCATGGCCTCCATGCGAGGACTCGAGTATGCTCGAGGCGATATTGAGCGCGTAGACAAAACCGGTACATCCGGCTGCCACATCGAAGGCCGATGCCTCATAGGCCCCGAGTTTATCCTGCACAACACAAGCAGTCGCCGGAAAGCCGAAATAATCGGGTGTGGCGGTTGCAACCACGATGTAGTCGAGATCGTGCGGAGAGATTTTTGCCTTCTCCAGCGCGCTCTTGGCAGCATTTACAGCCAGATCGCTTGCCTGCATGCCGTCGGGGGCAATGTGCCGCGCCCTAATGCCGGTGTGGGAACGAATCCACTCATCGGTGGTATCCATACGTGCTGCGAGCTCCTCGTTGGTCAGACGAAGAGGAGGCACATACGAAGATATCGCTCTGATCACCACAGACATATGCATCTCTCCTTTCATTTTCAGAGATACATAGAGTCAATCACAGAGGATGGGTTATTGTCAATATGACAAGAATAGTAAAAATGTCACAAATCTGTTATCGATGCTCATGCCTTCTCTATGGGCGTTATAGGCGTTACAGGCGTTTTTTCAGACTCGACCATGCCCGGCGACAAAACGAGCGCATCTGCGGTCTCATGTCCAGTGATCGCTTTTTCTCCACCACCTTCTCCGATGAGCGCTGCAAATTCGGATTCTTCGATCACTTCCTTTTCGAGCAGAAGCGTCGAAATGCGGTCGAGCAACTCGCGCTTTTCTTGGAGAAGGCCAAGCACACGCTTATAGCGCTGGTCGACCATCGAAGCTATCTCTTCATCGATGTAGCGCTGTGTCTCTTCGCTGTATTCCTTGGTGGTAAAGGGGTCCATCATCTGCTGGGAGGAACCTGGAAGGCCTGAGCCTCTCTTTGTTAAAGCGACGTTCTTGAACTTTTCGGACATGCCGTAGTCTGTGATCATCCGCTTTGCGATCTCAGTGGAGCGGGCGATATCGTTTGCTGCCCCGGTCGAGATCGAATGAAACACGAGCTCTTCGGCGGCGCGTCCGCCCAGGAGGACGTCGATCTGGCCGAGAAGCTCTTCCTCGGTGACAAGATATCGGTCTTCGAGCGGCATCTGAAGCGTATAGCCGAGTGCCCCGAATCCTCGTGGGACGATCGAGATTTTTCGTACGGGGTCGGCGCCTGGTGTAAATGCTGCGGTAATTGCATGGCCTGTCTCGTGGACAGCCACGATCCGCTTTTCCATCGGGTTGATCATACGGTTTTTCTTCTCAAGACCGGCGACCACTTTCTCTATCGCTGCTTGAAAATCTTCTTCCTTTACTTTTTTGCGCCCCGCGCGAACTGCCAGAAGCGCAGCTTCGTTCACCACATTCGCGAGGTCGGCGCCGACAAAGCCTGGCGTGCTCCGCGCGATCTTCGAAAGATCGACCGAACTGTCCATCTTGATGGATTTGCTGTGAATCTTGAGTATCTCTTCGCGTCCAAGCATGTCGGGCCTATCGACCAGAACTTGCCGATCAAAGCGCCCCGGTCTGAGCAATGCGGGATCGAGCACATCCGGCCGGTTTGTCGCCGCGAGGATGATGAGTCCACTTGTCGAATCGAAGCCATCCATTTCGACGAGCAGCTGATTGAGCGTCTGTTCACGCTCATCGTTGCCGCCGATGATGCCGCTGCTACGCGACCTGCCGAGCGCATCGATTTCGTCGATAAAAATGATGCAAGGAGCCTTCTCTCTCGCCTGCTTGAAGAGATCCCGCACGCGAGCAGCTCCGACGCCGACGAACATTTCCACAAAATCGGCGCCGCTCATCTTGAAGAAGGGGACATTCGCTTCGCCCGCCACTGCCCGCGCGAGCAGGGTCTTGCCCGTGCCCGGGGGGCCGACCAAAAGCACACCCTTTGGTATTTTCCCGCCGATCTCCGTATATTTCTGAGGATTTTTGAGGAAATCAACCACCTCTACGAGCTCCGTCTTTGCCTCATCGACACCAGCCACATCGGTGAACCGTGTCTTTATGTCGCCCTCCGCAACGACCGTCGCCTTATTTTGGCCAAAGGCGAGGACGTTCGAATTGGAACCCATGAATCTGCTCATGAGCGTTCGCCACAGGAAAAACATTATGGCAAACGGAAGCACCCAGTTGAGAAGCAGCGAGAGTATCGCATTCCCCTCTCGAGGAGATGCGGAATAGACCACACCTTTCTCGTCTAAGAGGGCCGTAAATTCAGGATCCGAGATTGGGACAGTCTTGTAGACCACGCCGGGTTTCGCTGTTGCGGGAAGCGGAGATGCCGGCTCGGAAGGGTTTGGATCCGAATAGCCGGTATAGTAATTGCTGTCGATTTCTACCCGCTTTATTTCGCCGCTCGAAATCTTCTCTTTGAACGTCGAATATGGAATAACTGAAGTGTCGCTCTTGAAAAGAAAATAATTGAAAAAAGAAACGGCAATGAGTGCGACGAGTACATAGCCGAGCGAGAACCTGAATTGGAACCCTTCCGGCATCCCCGGCTTTTTGTTCGATCCCCCGGAGTTTTTATCAGGTTTTTTTTGTTGATTTGGGCTCCAGCTGTTTTTGCCTTTTGATGGCATCATTGACTCCTCACGAATGATTTGCAAGTGCGCTGTTGGGTCTGTTTTATCGGTATCGCAAGATCACACTTGCAGTCACATAAAAATATAACCATTTTTTCATTGGGCGGCGATATGTGCCGTTCATTGCGTGGTAAAAAACCGAAATTATGCTTGACCAGAGAGAATAGTTTTTTTATATTTCAACACGGTTCTCTACCACAAATAAATCTTCGCACATTTTTCAGGAGGAGTTACCTATGAATGTAAAGCCCATAGGAGACAGGGTCCTTGTCAAGATTAAGGAAAGTGAAACCAAGACTGCAGGTGGCATCATTATTCCTCAGACTGCTCAGGAAAAGACCCAGACTGGAGTTGTTGTGGCGGTCGGCACTGATACCGATGTCATCAAAGTCAATGTCGGCGATGAAGTGATGTACGACAAGTATGCAGGCACCCAGATCAAAATCGATGGTGTGGAGCATCTAATCGTAAAGATGTCGGATATTCTTGCGATCCTTCAGTAGGACACCGGCGTGCTATCATATAAGGCTGCGGTTTTGCCGCAGCCTTTATTGTATACAGAGGTTATTCGGGCACATGATCACGCGTTGCCGAGAAGAATCGAAACGACCTCTTCGGGCGTCTTTGCGGAGAGCAGGGCTTGTCGCTTCTCTTCGTTGCGGAAAAGCATCCCTACTTCCGCAAGAAATTGAAGGTGGGGGCCCGTTTTATCGATCGGAGACAGCGTCATGATGAAAATTCGGCAGCCCTTGCGGTCGAGCGCGTCGAAATTGATTTCGTTTGGAGATATCCCGACACAGGCGACGAGTTCTTGTACTGCGGTCGTCTTGCCGTGAGGAATTGCGATGCCGTGTTTCATGCCTGTGCTCATCCGATTTTCACGTTCAAAAACGCTGCGGATAGCCTCTTCTTTGTCCGATACCTTGCCGCTGCGCGCCGCAAGGTCCACAAGTTCCTTGATGATCTCTTCTTTATTTGTGCCCCTGAGATTCAGTGTGACCAGTTCTGGTTTCAATAAGTTTTTGAGGTCCATAAGTATATCCTAATTATCGGTCTCTTTGTCGTCAAGTGCACTATAGTTGCAAATATACGCAGATTATATAAAATTCCTCGCTTTTTTGATAGTGCGTTCTCCATGATGCTCTGCAATGAGAGCAGTGGAGTACACCATCCATGCGCCGTCGAGCAGCACCGCACATGTCGAGAGGGGAAGGCCGACAGGTACGAGCAGGCTCGCTCCATTTTGAAACCCCTGACCAAACAGAATGCAGGTGAGAGAGAGCATCACGAGAATATCGCTGCGAATGCCGGCTGCGCCGACAAGAACCGAAAACGGCACTATGATGAGCAACAGGAGAATTTGGTCTGCACCGGGGATGTTCCTGGAATAGGATAGGAACATCGCAATGAATGAGGATGCGACGATAAACACGCTCCCTATCCGTCCGCTCAGAAGGGCGAGAGGGAAGATGACTGCGTTGGTATTGCGCTTTATGCCTAGGCTCTCGGATATGTGCCGGAGCGCAGTTCCCGATGAGAAGAAAATACTCCCCGATGCCGCAGTGGCGAACAAGGGGCCCGTCATGCTGTAGAGAAGGATGTAGGGATTGGACTTGCCACCTAAAACTCGATAGAAAATCGGGAAAATTACCAACAGAAAGACGATCGTCGCGGAAGCGGAATAGACGAGGATGCCTTTGTATTCAGAGAGCATTCCCATATCTCTTAGTTCCAGCAACCGATACAGAGAGATGGGGATGAGAAGGATACCCAATATTTCCGAAATAAAAGCATTGATGAGGTATGCGGCACGTGAGATGACATCGAGCACGGGAATAAGGGGACGCGACATCACAGGATCGTGCGAGAGTGCAAGTCCGAACGCCAACATGAAGAGCGCAAGCGGTAAAAACCATGTTGCGGAGCCGGAAAAAGAGGAGAAAATGCTGGCGGGGAAGATCGAACGGATCAGATCGAAGGGACTGAGCGTCTGCATGACACCGTTGTCTGATATGAGGGGCAGAGGCGCAGGCCTGAAGATCAGGGCTGCTGCGAGGCCGAGACCCGCCGCCACCACGAGGCTCACGGCAAAAAAGACTACTCCGGAGGACATGATTGTGGAGAATCGGTGCGATTCCGAGAGTCGAAATACCGAGATGGGAATACCCGCGGCGAGCGTCAGGATAAGTGCATAACCACCGATGCTGAGAGAAAGCTCTGCAAGAAAGGAGATCGCAGGGGTTCCGTCGGCCATGCTGGGCGGAAGCGCTATATACAATATTGTACCCATAACGATGCCCAACGCATATTTTAGCCAGAGTTTCATTGTGGCAAAAAGCATAGCGCCGCCGCATGCCTAGGTCAATATTGTGCATCGTACATTGACAGATGCTGCAATTTTCAGCTAATGTTTCACGTACTTTTTCGACCCAGTAGCTCAGTAGGATAGAGCGACTGCCTCCTAAGCAGTAGGTCGCCCGTTCGAATCGGGCCTGGGCCATACCGAAGATTATTGCGGTTACAATCAATCCTTGACAACACGGAATTTTGTGATATCATAATTAAACCGGTTAAGCATTGTAAGGAGGAAGACAGTATGAAGCGAATTGTATTGGTTTTCATGGTGCTGCTGACAGCGACGGCAGCGTTTGGTGCGGGAAAACTTACCCTCATGCAGAACAAGCCCGAAATCGATGCCCAGCTCAAGGCCTATGCCGCTGCCTGGGGACAGAAAAACGGCGTCACGGTCGTCATTAAGTCTATCGGCGGTACATCCGGCGGCATGGGGCCTCAGCTCAAGGCCGACTATGCGGCGGGCGATATGCCCGACATTTTCGCCTTCGATGGACTTGAGTCTTTCAAGGAATGGGAAGGCATCATCCTCGACCTCTC
>DIXD01000067.1:0-1785 GCA_002435985.1 Spirochaetaceae bacterium UBA6089 | reverse complement strand
GAGAAGCTCGATTCGATGAAGGACAAGCTCGGCATCAATGCGGTGGTCTCAATGGCTGCCTCGATCGAAATGGGCTGGGTCACTGCACACCACAACTTCAATTCTCTGCTCTCCAACGGCTTGCCCTATGGGGACCTCTCCGTCACCAACGATCTGCTCGCAGGAAAGGTCGAAGCGCACGCGCAGCGTCTGCAGGAATACGCGGACTGGGTCGAACTGCTCTTCAAGTATGCGGACAAGACGATTTTACTCACAGGAAACTATGATGCCCAGGTCGGCGCTTTCGCCACCGGCAAGACCGTCTTCCTGCACCAGGGCAACTGGGTCGATCCCAACCTCAAGTCGGCGAACGCTACCTTCAAGATGGGCTTTGCGCCCCACGGTTCGACGAAGAAAGTAACCGATGGCATCTTCGTCTCGGCACCCTCTTACTATGCGATCAACAAGGAATCGAGGAATCTCGCGCTAGCCAAGAAATTTCTGAATGACCTCGTCACCACCCCCGAAGGGCACTCCTACATGGTAAAGGAAGCGGGAATGATCCCGGCTTTCTCCGGCATCACTCTCAATCCCGAAGGGCAGCTCTCGAAGTCGGTCCAAGAGTGGTCTGCGGCAGGCAAGGTGTATAGCTGGAACCAGTACTATTTCTCCGGCGATTTCAGGGACAAGGTAATAACGCCGATTTACAACCAATTTGCTGCAGGCAAGATCTCCAAGGCTCAGTTTGTCGAGCTTATGACGAAGGCATTCAAGGATAATGCCCAGAAATAAAAAGTGCCGGCAATCGACTGTGATACGGTTCGAGAAAGTCCGAATTGCCGCTTGATGGAGGCCGCCTGCACCAGCTACGATGAATGCAGGCGGCCTTGTCTATTTAATGATAACTCTCGGTCTGTCAAAAGGAGGGAGCATGACAAAGAAGACTGAATCTACGCTTGTATTCTGGATTTTTCTTGCACCTGTGCTCTTCGCCTTCATCATGGTCATGGTAATTCCTTTCTTGTTGGGGTCCTATTATGCATTCACGAACTGGACATCTTCGGCAAGGGCCGACAACGAACTGCGCTTTGTTGGTCTTCAGAATTTTGTCGACAGTCTCAGAGATCCCGCATTTCTCTACTCGTTCGGGATTACATTCGTCTATACGATTCTGAACATGATCGCGATCAATGTAGTCGCATTTGTGCTCGCTCTCTTCGTGACGGGCAATCTCAGGTTCAAGAATGTCTACCGCGTGGGCTTTTTCGTGCCCAACCTCATCGGCGGGATCATCCTTGGGTATATTTGGCAATTTATCTTCAACAACGCCGTCCCTTCGCTGGGCACGCTGATACCCTCCCTCAATTTTCTGGCCGATCCGAACAATCTCATGTTGAGCAAGAATACCACGGCGCTTGCAGCGATGATCATCGTCGGTACCTGGCAGTATGCGGGCTATATCATGATGATATATGTCGCGGCGATTGAAAATATTCCTCAGGAGTTGATCGAGGCGGCCAAGATCGACGGCGCGACGCCCTGGATCCGGCTCAAGGCGATCACCATTCCGCTGTGTGCGCAGGCATTTACCGTAACCATGTTTTTGACACTCGTCAACTCGTTTAAGCAGTTCGATGTCAATGTCTCGCTGACGAGCGGAGGTCCATCGACCATGCTGATGGGCCAGCCTATTCTAGGGACGGAACTGCTCGCGTTGAATATCTACAATACAGCATTTATCTCGAACAAACTGTCCGAAGCCCAAGCGAGGGCCTTCGTGTTCTTCCTGGTGCTGGCGATCATCTC
>DIXD01000035.1 GCA_002435985.1 Spirochaetaceae bacterium UBA6089 | reverse complement strand
TGGCCGAATCGATGGTCGAACCTCCTCCCAAGCCGACGACGACATCGCATTGCTCCTGCCTCGCGATACTGGCCCCTTCCTCCACCTGCTCCACCTCGGGGTTCGGCTTTATCTTGTCATAGACAACAGTGTCCACGCCCCGAGAAGCAAGGAGATTCTGTACCCGGGTAAGAATACCCAAACGACGCATGGCCCCTCCGGCGCCGATGACGAGGAGAGCCTTCTTCCATGGAAAGTAGGGTGTCGTGGCGAGTTCTTCAAGCTTACCAACCCCAAAAATCAGCCGCGTCGGCATGTAATAACTGAATGCATCCATCCGAGTCTCCTTCTCCTTCTTTATATTCCATATTCCTTATAATCACTATACAATATTTTCGGAGGGAGACAATGCAGAACTTCGAATGGGTGACACCGACAAAAGTGATCTTCGGCTCGAAAATTCTCGATAGATTAGGCTCAGAGACTGGACGAATCGGAAAACGGGCCTTGTTTCTCTATGGAAAAGAGAGCATCAAAAAAAGCGGGCTGTACGATAAGGTGGTCAGCCAATTGCAAGGTGAGGGTATTTTCTTTGTGGAACATGGAGGCGTGCAACCCAATCCGCTGATCGGGCACGCGGAGGAAGGTGCCAAAAAAATAAAGGAGAACCATCTCGACGTCATCGTCGCTGTAGGCGGCGGCAGTGTCATCGACGAGGCGAAGGCGATAGCGATCGCCGGATGCCACGAGGAGCCGCTGTGGAATTTCTACCTACGAAAAGCATCGGTTGACAGAGCACTGCCGATCGTCGCCGTGCAGACTCTTCCCGCGACATCCTCGGAGCTGAACGGGGCCTCGGTGATGACGAACGAGGTTACCCAAGAAAAGTTTTCGGTACGTTCCGAGACACTCTATCCAAGGGTCTCCTTTCTCGATCCTTCGCTGACACTCGATATACCCGTGCAATATACGGCCTACGCATGCACGGATATTCTGTCCCATCTCATGGAAGCTTACTTTACGGCAAGCGACGATTTCCCTCTCCAGGACGGGCTCGTAGAGGCTGTCTGTCGGGCGGTGATGGATGCTCTCGAGATTGTGCTGACAGACCCGCGAAACCTAGAAGCCCGTTCGACGATCATGTGGGCTGGAGCGCTCGCGTGGAATGGCCTTTTGAAGGCAGGGGTGGAAGGCGCCTCGATTCCGAATCATATGCTCGAGCATCCTCTAAGCGGTCTCTACGATATTCCGCACGGTGCGGGGCTTTCGATCGTCATTCCTGCGTGGCTCAAATATAAGAAGCCCTCGATTGCGCACCGGATTCTCCTCTTCGGAGAGCGGGTGCTGGGTCTGGGGCCAACGCTCAACGACAAGCCGCCGCTTGAGGGCGCGGATATCGTCATCGAGGAGCTTGAAACATGGTACCGCCACATCCACACGCCGATACGCTTGAGAGAAGCTGGTATTGTTTCGCTCGACATCGATGCGTGTACACGGCAGGCCATGGCGCTGAGCGTGTACTGGGATGTGCCCGGATATGACGAACACGACATCAGCGCCATATACGCGCTCATGAAATAAAAGCTTGGCCGAAAGGGGCACCAAGCCCACGGCATCTTCGTAGGCCAGGATCTTCCGAGCGCCTCGCTAGATCGAAGTTCGAAGTCCTATCGACATAGAGAGGGGTGCGACTCCTGTCCGGCTAGCCTGAAAAGCCCATGCAGCCTCGACCGTAAGGTGTGTGTGGGTCTCCGCCGCAAGCCCTGCGAGCAATGCGTAATCGAAATCGACTGCAGCAAATGCCGAGCTCAACAGAGAAGGTTTTCCATCGATGTCGAGCCCCGCGCCGCGAAGACCGAGGTTTCCGACCACTCTTCTCAACGCGAATGAGGGCATAAAGGGCAGACGCAGTATCCACCCCCACCCGGTTTCGAGCGAAAAGAGGCGATATTGTGTCTCCCCGAACACATACCATGCCGAAGGATTCGAGAAGTCCCGATATTCTCTATATTCCGGATAGGGAAGATCGGCTGCGGACAGCCAATAACTACCGCCAGTTTCAAGGTATCGCTCTGCAGGAACAAAGACAACGCCGCCTGCCGGGGCTATGGCGCCATACCCCGAAACGCTCAGACGGCCCCTTAGGCTCGCCGAGGCCGACAGCGATATTCCGCCGACACCTGCCGAACTGGCGGATTCGTACTCTATGGTGCCAGAAAGCTCACCACCGAGTGGATCATAAGGAGGCCTGTGTGAAGCATGAGCGCTGGAAACCTTGAATCCAAGCCCTGTCGCCCATGTATAGTAATCTGGAGCCATATCGAAGAAGCCATCTGTAGAGTAGTTGTTCTGTACTCCCGCAAATGCAGTGTGCAGGTCTACTGAAAAGCTCCGAAAGCTCGGCAACAGTGTGTGGGTCCATACGAACATCGACCCGAGTGTGGATTTGCGCCCAATCGGAACGGGAAAAAATAAAATGCCCTGACCCTGATCCGACGCATAGACATTGAATTGCCATGCCCCTACAGCAAGTCTCACTTCGGCGCTGAGGGCAGGTCTCCAGCTCAAAAAATCCCAGCCTCCAAAGGCTGTCCACGCAAGGCGCTCCGAAAGGTCGTATGCAATGAGACTGAGGCCGACAAGCGAACCATTCGCGTACGGAATGCGGCTCGTCGAAAAGATCTCAGGAAACAGTGTCGGACGAAGGTGAGATACTGTGTATTGAGGGTTCTGGGTAGGCGTAGACAGGCTCTCGGCTCCTTGTTCGGAAGATCTCGGCGCATAGAGCGCAGTCCACTGCGAGGGCGAAAGCCACTCCACAGGGACGGGTGTCGAAAGTCGGCCAGAAATATCGAGCAGGCAGAGGGCAGCCTGACCATCCGCTTTCGATTCCCGATATACAATGTGGGTATCATCGGTGAATACAGGTCGATGCAGTCCGCCCGAAGGAGCATCTTTTGCCATTAAGAGCTGCCATACCCCCTCTTTTTCTTCCAGTACGGCAAGCCGTGAGAGTCCCTTGTCCTGTAGTGTGGTGAGCGCAAAACGGAGGGGATCCTCCGACCCGATCTGGTCTCGGAATCCTGGCGAAAGCCACCGGATGACGCTGTCGGGGATACTGGCCACCTCGATGCGTCCTCCGGCCAAGCGGCGTGCGGGAAGCACCGCCGTGCCGATTCGCGCCAATCCGTAACAAATAGAAGTCTCAGGGTCCTCCCAGGGATCATAGAGAAAGATGTCATTTTCGGGCTTATCCTGAAGACTGAGGAGCGCATTGCCGGGTTCCGCGGCGGGAAGGTCGTACTCGTAGGTCAACCTGCGGCTCTGTAAGTCATAGCGATAGCGTGCGGGGATTTCCTGGTTCTGGGCATCGATGCGGATCCAGTCGAGGTCCAGCGCGCCAAATCTTACGTTAAAAAAAATGTTTCGTAAATTTTCATCGGCGGCAAAAAGTCTCTCGGGCTTTAGAAACTCGGTTTTTGGAGCTCTCTCGCCACCCTCTCCTCCACTCGATTCCCCCTGGACATTCGTATGTTCTTCGGCAGCGTCCCCCATGATGCTCTGTAGAGAAAGCGCATACAGCCCCCTGCGCTCCAGATCCACATAATAGAGCACCCCTTCCCCAAAACCCACCGCGCCGACATACCCCGAAAAGAGCTCCACAGGCCGATCAACTCCAAAAGCTGCGCCGAAAGCCTCTTCTCCCAATCCGGCGCCACCCGCCCCAGATACAGTGCTCTCATCATCCACCCACGCCAGAAACTCCTGCCAAAGCTGCGGCGGCACCTCCCCCGTCTCACGCTCCAACACACCCCTACTCGTCAGCGTTCCGTCAAAACCCCTAAAAATATTGCCGTCCGCGGACGCCTGCCAAAGCCGCGCAAGCATATCCGGCCCGTACCGCTCACTCAAAAAATCGACAAAAAGCCCCCCATAGAGGTATGGCAGACTACCCTCTCCATAGAAATCCGCAAGACCCGACACATCCCAGAGCGATCTCTCCTTACCCCAGGCTCTCTCCATCCTCACAATCTCCAAGGCAGCCGGGTCATTAAGCCGCCCCACACGGCCCAAGCCGGAAGCATTAGAAGGAGCCTCGTGGCCGCCAAGCCTGCTCTCAGCCCAAACCGCCGTACCTTCCACCAGAGCCTGGGGCATCATCCAGACTTCCGGGGCCACCCAGTCGCCCAAGAGCCATGCCAGAGCCCGCCATCCTGTCGATCTTTCGTTCAGCGTCACGTAATGCACAAGTTCATGCAAAAAGACAGAGTAGAGCTCATCCTGCATCGTCGCGAGCTGGCTCCGCGGATCGGCCGAGGCGAGAAGAATGACAATTCGATTGGAGGGATACAACGTCGTATAGCCATTCAAAGAGTACTGGATGTCGCTGAGGAGCACCGGTATACGGCCGGCAGAAGCCTTCACCCCGAAAAACTCGCAGAGCATTGCATAGGTCTGATCCGCAAAACCCGAAAGCCGCACGGCCTGCGATTCCAGGTTCGGCGGCGCATAGATATCGAAAGAATCTGTTCGGAAGTGCAGCACTGGCTGCAGCGAGTCCAAGAGCTGGGCCTGGACGCGGCCAGAAGCGCCGGCCAACACGAGCATCAACAATACCGCACGGACCTCTCTTTGTATGCGCATAATCTACTCTACCACAGTTCCGCGCACAAATTGAGCGCCACACGGCGACAGACCCCCAGGGGTACCCAAATACTCAAGTCTGGTTCCGCCGGAGGTGTCGCGCAGGGTGCTCCGGCCCTGGTACGCTCGCCTTGACGGTGTGCGTTTGCCCGCATATCATGCATTCGTTTTATGAGCACAAATTTGAAGACCTCGCTTCTTCAGCCGATCTCCTCGCTCTCTGCGAAAGAAGCCCGTACGATCCGCTACGTCCTCATGGACATCGACGACACCCTCACCACGGACGGCAAACTGTCTGCAGAGAGCTATGCCGCCCTCTGGAAGCTCCACGAAGCCGGCCTGATGGTCATCCCCACAACGGGCAGACCCGCCGGCTGGTGCGACCTCATCGCACGCGAATGGCCCGTCGACGGTGTCGTAGGCGAAAACGGCGCCTTTGTGTTCTGGGAGGGCGAAGGGCACCGTCTCGCTATGCTCACGCATCCGAATGCAATTCCCAATTCCGACCGACGCCTTGTCGCGCTGCGCGATCAAGTGCTCGCAAGGATTCCGTCCGCCCGCCTCGCGCGCGATCAATTTTCCAGGCTCTATGATATCGCCATCGATTTCGCCGAAGAAGAGCCTGTGTTGCCGCTCTCCACCGCGCAAAAGATTAAAGAGCTGTTCGAACAAGGAGGCGCACATGCAAAAATTTCTTCGATCCATGTCAACGCGTGGTTTGGAGAATACGATAAGCTCTCCATGACAATCCATTATTTGACGGAGCGTTTCGGCTACGACGATGCGCACGATGCGGCTTCTGTCGTCTTTGTCGGCGACTCCCCGAACGATGAACCGATGTTCGCGCATTTTCCCATGGCATGTGGCGTTGTAAATCTTCTCACCTATCGGGAACTCGTGGCGCATCTGCCCCATTTTGTGACATCGGGAAGGTCCGGCTCGGGCTTCTCCGAATTCGCCCAGGTACTCCTGGACCGCCGCGCTTCATAAAAGCCCGGCCGGCGTAACAGTCATTTTCCCTTTACAGTCTGCCTGCGGTTCGCGTAGCAGTACAGGCAGCCGCGCGGGCATGTCCCATAGCTGCCGATATCAACGCTCTCGATGCAGGTACAGCCGGCCCGTTGATGTTTGTCTTTTCGCTCGGAAAATGGTCGATCTGTGAGCTCGTGGACGATGTGCGCGTCGATGCATGCTGTGCGCTGCGAAGGCAGGATGTCGGCCAGCGCCGGCTCGGTGCAGAACGCCATCGGGATGCCCTCTTCCCCAGCAATTCCAGTCAATGTACGCATCAGTTCGACGACATCAGAAGCGTGGACGGGCAGAAGCCCGGCCTTCCGAAGCCGTGCGTCGGAATGCAGATATGCATCGTAGAGGCTCACGACACAGTGCCGCACGCTCCCCCCTATGCCGCCCGCCAGCCTCCTAAAATTCTCGGCATGCCACGCTGCACTGTAAGGGCCGACCACTAACACCGGATCGTATCGCCAGATTACCCTGTGGGCACCGACCCTCGCGGCCAAAGCCCGAAGCTTCTCCACCGCTTCCCCCACCGTGGGCCCCGAAGGCTCGAGCTGTGGGCCATAGCCCGTGATGGTCACATGAAAGTAGAATGCATACTCATCGAGTGCACTGATGCCCTCGAGCATCGGACCCGCATCCCGCGTCCAGAACACAAAGCAGGCGACATCCTCCGGCATAAGGCTTATGTGCCTGATCTGCCTGGGATTGTAAGGATTCGCCGCATCGACGAACCCCTCCTTCAGGCATCCATAGAACCATTCAGAATAAAAGGATGGTATATCGGTGCGCCTACTCGCGCTCACTACAATTGCCATAAATTGACAGTCTCCGCCAAACCGCCTATAGTGATTATCCAAGAAAATGATGGAGACCATCAAGAGCAAATATGCTCGTCTTGTCGGTGAACTTATCGCCAGGGTGCCTCAGGAAGCGCAGGTCTCGGAGGTCAATGTGTACCAGGAAGGTATCGTCTCGATACTGCCCTACATCGACACCATCATCCGCGACTATCTCGACCCCTCTTCCGCAATAGAAGGCTACGAAAACCTCGAGGTGCTGTACGACCATGCACAGAGAGGGGAATCGACGCTCATCCTCATGGAACACTATTCGAACTTCGACTTGCCGGTTTTCCACTATTTGCTGAGGAACCAGGGCCCCCGCGGCGAGTCGATAGCGTCCAGCATCGCGGCCATTGCAGGGATCAAGCTCAACGAAGAAAACCCTGCCGTCCACGCCTTCGCGCGGGCGTATACGCGCATCGTCATCTACCCTTCGCGCTCCCTGCAGATCATAAAGGAAAATTTCAAGGATCCCAAAGAACTGTACTATGAAATGAGACGCAGTCTCTCGATCAACCACGCCGCGATGAAAGCGCTGAGCGCCGCCAAAACGAGCGGCAAAATAGTCCTCGTGTTTCCTGCAGGGACGAGGTATCGCCCATGGGACCCCTCGTCCAAACGGGGAGTGCGCGAAATCGCCTCCTACATCAAGTCGTTTTCAAAATTCTGCCTCATATCCGTCAACGGTAATATCCTGAGGCTCAACCCCTCGGGCGCCATGGAAGACGATATTCTGCAAAAGGACCGCGTGATCTACAATGTAAGTCCCGTCCACGACAGCAGGGAATTCCTTCAGTCCGTAAGATACGACCTTCACTTCGGCGATGACAAAAAGCAGGCCATCGTCGATACGCTTATGGATCTCCTTGAGGCCATGCACTGCGAAGTCGAAGCCCGCCGCCAAGGCTGAAATACATCCGGCGACAAAGCCGGCAAACTTAAAAAGACTAGCGCTCCCGAAGCCTCTTGAAAGGATTCACTCCCAGCCGAACAGGGAAATATGCCGCCCCCGCAACAAAGCCCGCAAGATGCGTGAGGTGCGCGACCGAACTCGCCGCTCCCCGAAAGGATGAGAAAATTTCTATCGCGGTGTAGCCGATGACCATCACCGGAGCGCGGATGGGAATAATGCCGTAAATATAGACTATAGCCCTCGGATAGAGAACGGCGAAAGCCAAAAGCAGCGCGAAAATTGCCCCCGAAGCGCCGAGCAACATGGTGCCCCATGCGCCCGAAAGCGCGTAGATTGCGAACGACGCAATGCCGGCGAAAAGACCCGACAAAAGGTAATAGAGTAAAAACTCGAAGCTTCCAAGGCTGCGCTCCACTGGCCGCCCAAAGAAGAAAAGCCCGAGCATGTTCACGAGGAGATGCGTCAGATTCGCATGCGCGAACATGTAGGTGAAAGGCTGCCAAACCCAGCCTGCCATCACTGCCCGCGGATTGAGGGCAAGGATATAAGTCAGCATCGGCCACACATACCCGAGCGCGAATATGAGCACATTCGCCGCTATCAGATAGAGGGTTACATTGAAAAAACGAAACCGGAATGGGCGCCTCAGCACTGCATTGTGATCCATGCCTAAAAAGTATAGAAATTTGTGCTCATAAACAAGGACAGGCCCATAGAAAAATGAGAGGCCGTCCGGTTTTCACCGGACGGCCTTGCTGTCGTCACCCTGTCGTGAAGGTTACGGATGGACGAGCGTCACCGTAATGGTGTCGGTATAGGTCCCTGCCTGATAGAAACCGGCAGAGCTGAGAACCTTGACGGTCATGGCATAGGAATTCCCCGCCTTTGCGGTTCTACCCTGCGCTGCACTTGTCTGCGCAGAACTCAGGTCTGCCTCAGAGAACAAGGTGCCCAAAGACACTTTGTAGGCAATCTCCTCGTCCCCATCATCAGTGTTCACCAGCTTTCCGGCATTGGCACTCTCAAGTTTGAGAGTCCAATTCTTCAGGTTGCTGACCACTTTTACATCGCCGATCTGCCAGACAGTATCCGCATCGTTGTTGATCACCCCATTCTGGTATTCCTGGGGAAGAGTCAACGAGAACGACTCGGCGATACTTCCGCTGATCTTGACGGTGCCCGACGGAGAAGAAGGGCCAACTGCCGCAAACGCCGAACCAAACGCCACCGCCACCAACAGAGCCACCAACGCAAACTTTTTCATCTTGAATCTCCTGCCTGCAGGATCGAGTCCCGCAGATACATTTTGTGTTACCGTGGTTTCCTCCAACGGATTCCGCCACACACTTTATTTCTATTAGTATCGACATTTCGGGAAAAAGTCAAATACATAAAATTCTTTCGCAGGGGTCTCATGCCCTATGGTTCAGTGTCTCTCGAATTTTCTGGTCGAGCGATGTCATCGTGAAGGGTTTTATGAGCAAGGCGTCGAACCCGGCATCGATGCATTTCTTGACTTCGTCCGGATCGTGTCGCGGGCTCATTGCGAGCAGAGCGGGTCTTTCGAGCATGGAGTTCTGCTTCTGTTCAACCAGGTCTGTCGGCACGGACGACTGCTCCCTACCGGCAGCCCGTATGATGGATGCCAGCGCATAGCCGTCCATGCCGGGCATGATGCAGTCGATAACAAGGAGATCGAATCTGCGTTCCTTGAGGGCTTCCAACGCAAGCGCCCCGCTGGATACCGCCTCCGCCTCATATTCTTTGAGCACCAACATCCTGAGGAGAAGCTCGCGGTTGACTTCGCTGTCGTCGACCACGAGGACCGAAAGAGGAGCCATAGGAACCTCGGGCGCGGTTTTTTGAATCGCCGCCGGTGCTGCGGTAGAAGACCTTTCGTCGATAGTTTCTTCCACCACCGGCTCCGGTCTCTTCGGAGACGGCTCTTTCTCGGCAATGCTCGGCTGCGGCTCTTTTTCTCTTGGTTCCGGTACAAAAGGCTTCACCACAAACGAAACCTTGGGGGGACCAGCCTTTTCTGAAGATAACGCCCTGTCCTCTTCAACGGCCGTCCTGCTCTCTTGCGCTTCCTGTGAGGATCGCCTTCGTCGCTGCATCGTGCTTGGCTGCTGCACTATACTTGGTCGCTGCACCGTGCCCAGCACAAAAAGCCCAAGGCCCACCATGTTTAGCACCAGCATCCCCACTCCCCACCACACAACCCGCACCGCCGGATAGGCCGATGCAGTATAGACAGCCCACGGAAAGACCTCCGCCTCACCCTTTCCTTCCATCACCTCGGCTGCGTATCCCCTAAGGGCACGCTGGTCGCCCCAGAAAACCCGTGTGCCCCCATCGTCGGGGCTGGAATAAACCAGCGCTATAGACAGACCCGGAAATGCAGAAGAGAACTCAAAAGCCGAAAGCAGTCTATCGGTATCGAATCCGATGCTCACAAATCCCCACAAGTCGGTCTTGTTCAGCACAGGTATGCGCAAAAACGCCAGATTTTTACCCTCGGCTGTCACAGAGGGGCCCTGCAGCACCGCCTGCTTTGTGCGCACCGCCTCGACAAGGGCCTGCATTCTCTCGGGGTTGTTGAGTAAATCGTGCCCTATCGACGAGGAATTTTTCTCTTCCGGAAATGCATACCTAACAATCGCACCAGGCGCAATCGTTATAGAATCGATGAAGGGGTTCGCAGCAATGCTTTCCTCGGCGATCGCCTTGATGCGTGCGTAGTCTTTTCCCTCATCGGAGAGCAGCATTGTCTGGAGCTGCCTACCTAGAGCGAGCATTGTCTGTAGCTGCGCGGCGACCTGCGCGGCTATTCTCTCCGAGCTGGCCTTGAGCAGCGACGACTCCGACCGGTACGCGGCCCCTCTCAGCATGACAAAAGAGAACACATTCAAGGCACAGAGCAGGAGTACAATAAGGATCGGCGAGGCCTTCGCCCTTTTCCTTTTTGGGCCACGAAGAGCGTTCATATTTCAGCTGAAGAAGCATATCATGAATACGAATCCTTGCGCCATAACTGCATATATATATGGGGAAATAACAAATTCTCACAGCAACACCTCATTGACAGTCTCATTTGTATTGATATTAATTATAACGATATTTTCAGTACAGACTGCGGAGGCTTTTGACGCATGGAAAATGGAGTTGTTTTGTTTATAGGGTGCATAGCCGGCATTGTAACTGGCCTGATAGGTGCCAGCGGTGTTATGGTTGTAGTCCCGGCGTTCGTTATGCTTGGGTATGCCACTTCCGAAGCTATAGGAGCGAGTCTCTTTATTGATACTATCGCATCATTGGTAGTGGCGTGGACATATTTCCAAAACAAGAAGCTCAATCTTAAACAGGGCATTTGGATAGCAATAGGTTCTGTAGGCGGTGCTCAGATAGGTAGCTTGATATCACCTTTAATTCCCGATGTAGGCTTGAACAGCGCTTTCAGTATATTTTTGGTGATTACGGCGGTAATATTTTGGTTCAGAGGGGTCAACATTGGGGTGCCTGATTTGAATGGGAATGATGGTGCCGCACGTCAATCGCACATAGTAAAGCTTTTAAGATCCAATGTTGTAGTTTCCGGTTTACTGCTTGGGATTTTAGTAGGAATATTAAGCGGTTTGCTCGGAGCAGGCGGCGGGGTTTTGATATTGCTTATACTAGTATTCGTTATGCAGTATAACATGCATGAAGGCATAGGCACTTCTACGCTCATAATGGCATTTACTGCTGCGTCGGGAACTATAGGTCACGCCATTTCTTCTAATCTTCCATTTAAAGCTGCGATATACGGAGCTATAGGTACGGTAATCGGAGGACGTTTCGCTGCAAGGTTTGCCAACAAAGTCAACGAAAAAGTTTTGAGCAAGGTTGTAGGCGGAGTGTTCGCCGCGCTGGCGGTTACAATGCTCATAGCTCGATAGATGCCACGGTCGGTGATAATTTTGCGGTGGAGGTCCACTACACGCGCGGACGAGGTTGCTAAATTCATCGGGAATCGCGCTTCTGCTCCTTTCGGCCAATGAACAGGGAGGCGACAAAACCCAGGGCTACGAAAACCGCGCCGACGACAAAGGAGAGCGAAGAAGCGCGTTCGGGCATTTTATCCTTCAAGAATGCGGTAATCTGAGGTCCTACCACGCCGCCTGCTGCCCATGCAGTAAGGACTACCCCGTATACTACGGTCATTCTCTCCGCACCGAAGAGCTCTGAAATCGTGGCGGGCATGGTGCCAAAGCCCCCTCCATAACAGAGCAGTATCCAGCACACCAACACGGTGAAAATCCAAGGATTTCCGGTAATGGCAAGGAGGAGGAAAACCACCAACTGGCTTCCCAGCATTATTCTGTAAGTTTTTATCCTACCTGCCCGGTCGGATACGGCTCCCCAGAGAAACCGTCCAAAGCCATTGAATAGAGAGGTAATCGCGATGAGCGTGGCTCCCATGCTCACCAAGACGGCCGGGCTTAGTGCAGAATTATTCGATTTCAGCAACTCTTGAAACATGGGCGATTGAAATCCCACGACGGCTATCCCTGCGGTGATATTGCAGAAAAACATTATCCATACAAGGATAAAACGGCCCGAAACCAATGTGGGCTTTGCGTTTTGAAACGCCTGCGCGGGGTTCAAGGGAGCCTCAGCGTTCGCCTGAACAGGATTCGCTAAGCTAAGCGATGCGATTATCGTAAGAACCGCAAATACCAAGGCCAACCAAAAAAATACGGACACCAGATTGCCGTTCGTCCAGGCCATGAGGCTGGGAGCAAGGATCTTGCTCATCATGAGGGCGCCAAATCCAAAACCCATTACCACAATGCCCGTAGCAAGGCCCTTTTTGTCGGGAAACCATTTCACGATGGTAGCCACAGGGGTTACATATCCTAAACCCAGCCCCGTGCCGCCTATTACCCCATAGCCAAGGTAGAGAAGAGGCAAAGAAGGAATAGAAAGCGCCATACCCGAGATCGCATACCCCACGCTAAAGAGGATGCTTCCGGACAGGGCAAGGGTCCTCGGACCCAACTTGGGTAGGAAAACTCCTCCCACCGCGGCCGAAAGCCCTAAGAAGAATATGGCCAGAGAAAAAGTGAGGGAAACCTGAGAATTGTTCCAGCCGTAGCTTTCCATAATAGGAGTTTGGAAATAACTCCAGGCATAGACTGTCCCGAGGCATACCATCAGTATGGTGGCCATCGCCACCATAAACCATCGATTCATACTATTTTTGTGGTACATGCGAGCATCAAGACCTAGGCATGGTCAGATCAAAAACCTGCATATTTCTTCAACTCATCTACAACTTCCGGCTTCATGGTAAAGCTGTGTTCATCATCGGGGAACTTGGACTGCTGAATTTCGCCGATGTAGTCCTGAATAGCCTTGAGCTGGAAGTCGTAGGCGTTGGCATAAACTTTCACGAATTTGGGGGTGAATCTCTTGAAAAGTCCCAAGATATCGTGAAAAACGAGAACTTGGCCGTCGCAGTTGACGCCGCCGCCGATGCCAACGGTAACGCATTTCACTTTCTTGGTGATTATCTCGGCCAGCTGGCGGGGAATGGCTTCCAGAATGATAGCAAAGACACCTTGTTCATCGAGGGCCACAGCGTCATCGAAGACTTTCTTGGCAGCATCCAGGGTCTTCCCCTGCACCTTGAATCCGCCCAGGCTCCCCGCAGTCTGGGGTGTAAGCCCGATATGACCGAACACGGGGATGCCGGCTTTGATAATGGCACCGACCGTCTTGGCAAAATCCTGACCGCCCTCGAGCTTTACCGAATCGCAGCCTCCGTCTTTATAGAGAATTCCGGCATTGGTAATCGCCTGCTCCACCGAAATGTTGTAGGACATAAAGGGCATATCGCCGACCACATGCGCTCGCTTGACCGCGCGCATAACGGGCTTGATGTGATTAAGCATCTCATCCATGGTAACAGGGGTCGTACCGTTATATCCTAGTTCCACCATGCCGAGGCTGTCTCCCACAAGGATGATGTCAATGCCCGCTTCGTCGACGACAAGGGCTTGGGGATACGAGTAGGCGGTGATCATAGAGATCTTCTTCCCTTCCTTTTTCATAGCCGCAAGATCCTGGATTGTCAATTTCTGAACTTCAGCCATATTTCTACTCCTTTTTAAAACTGGTAACGATACTATATGAATATTGTTTTATTGTATCCTCTAAACGGTAAACCCGCAAGCTTTTCCAGATTAAAAGAAACAGCGTGTCTCCCATCGAAGCGCCTCTAAGCTTGACAGGATGGGCTGCAGATCTCATTATCATACATATTCCAATAAAGGAGTGATGGTAATGAGAGACTCGATCACGGATGTTCCTGGTATCAGAGTAGGACATGCCCAAAATTTGGAAACAGGCCGTGGCGTGACGGTTGTTCTGTGCGAAAACGCCAAGACCGCCGGTGTGGATGTGCGGGGAGGGTCTCCCGGCACAAGAGAAACCGATTGCCTGGCGCCTGTAAATATGGTACCCGCGCCCCATGCTATCTATTTTTCCGGCGGCTCCGCCTTCGGCTTGGCGGGAGCCAGTGGAGTGATGAAATATCTCAGGGACAAAAAGATCGGCTTCAACGCCTTGAACATTCTGGTTCCCATTGTCTCGGGTGCGGTAATATTCGACCTCACTGTGGGCGATCCTCTTGCCTACCCCGATGAAGCTATGGGATACCAGGCCTGCGAAAATGCGGGGCTGGACGTCCCCATGGGCGTGGTTGGGGCGGGGACCGGAGCTCTTATCGGCTGGGCTGGGGACCTAGACAAGCGCATGAAGGGCGGTCTGGGAACCGCCAGCGCAGTCTCCGGCGACCTTGTGGTGGGAGCCTTGGTGGTGGTCAATTGCTTGGGAAATGTAAAAGATCCGGTGACCGGTGAGCTTCTGGGTGGAACCCTCAACGAGGAAAAGAATGGCTTATTGGATGCCTACGAGGAAATAAAGAAAAAGCAGGGTGCCTTCGCTCCTATCAAGGAAGGCCTTACCAGCAACACCACTATCGGGGTAGTAGCGACCAACGCGATTCTTTCCAAACCCATGGCGACCCGGGTAGCCATGATGGCCCATGATGGCTTTTCCAGGACTATCTACCCTGCCCATACCGCCGGCGACGGCGATTCGATTTTCGCAGTAACCACCGGCGAGGTAGAGAGCGATATCAACATCGTGGGGTCAATGGCCGCGGATGCGATGGCCAGAGCTATCACCAAGGCCATCAGACACTCCCGATCGGCCTTCGGTTACATGGGTCACGAGGATTTAGTCAAGCGAATGGCGAAGTAGCGGACTAAACGCACTATCAGATAACCCTCAGGCACCGGATTCAGAACGTTTCCGGCGCCGGTATTTTTATCGTAAGATTTTGCTTTAAGCCGAAATTCGTGGCGAAGTTCGGTTTAAGCACAAGCTTTCTTCCCTCCGCCCCTATGAGGGTGCAGCCGGGGCTGCCTTCGATATCCCCGGATTTCCTCAAAAAGGGCCGTTTCTCGCGAAACGGCCCTAAAAGTCAGTCATTCAGCCCGGGGAAGGCCATAAGCGTCCCCCGGCGTGCGAACGCTCCTTAGAACGTTGGCTTGACTTCCAGCACAAGTTTCTTCTTGCCGTCCTTAACCTCGAAGATATAGGTTGGCTTGGTCATGGCTACACCGTCCACATTGTCCCACTCAAACAGCAAGCCCTTGAAGCCCTTTATGTTCTGTAGATAATCGGCAATCTTCTTGCGCTCTTCCTTGAGCTTCTTGGGATCTCCGGTCACACCGGTCTTTTCGATGGCTTCCTTGATCATGTACAAGGCGTCGTAGTAGTTCGGCGCGAGGCTGGGAACCTGGGTGCCCTGGTGGTCTGCCATGTAGGCAGCCTTGAAGGCGTTCCATCGGGGGGTGTCCAAGGCATCGTTAGTGTAGTTGTAAATCTGTACACCCTCGATATCCTTGCCACCGGTAGTGTAGAGCTCAGGAGTATCGGCGCTGGAGAAGACCAGAATGTGGTCCATCTTAGTCCAACCGAGGCTCTTCATTTCCTTGATGATCTTGGCGGCTTTTTCAGCATTGCAGGCCAGTATCACAGCGTCTGGTTTCTGGGACATGGCGCGAACGACAATGGGGCCGAAAGCTACGGCATCGGAAGGAACGTCAATCTTCACTTCCTTCAACTTAAGGTTGTTGATAGCTCTTGTGTGGCCTTTCGCCATCCCAGGCCATGCGCCGTAGGGCTCGATGAACTGAACGACCGTCTTGATGTCGCTGAACTGCTTGAGCCAAGCTTCGATCAAGGTAGCTAATCTTTTCTCGGTGGGGGGGAACCAGGAGACAGTCCAGGGCAAATAGGGAGCCGCATACTCATAGGAGGTGGTAGCGGTGATGGACATCATCCCATTTTCCACGGCGATGGGCATGGCTGCCATGATGACAGCCTCGGGGACTGGTCCCATGGCGACCAAGCTGTCCTTGACGATGCGGGCCATCTCGACGGAGCCCTTCTGGGGATCCAGACCCGTATCGACAGGAATGACCTTTACCGGCTTGCCTGCGATTCCTCCTGCTGCATTGATTTCTTCGGCGGCGTAGTTGGCGCCCCATTGCAGATACTCACCGATGGACGCGATAGGGCCGGTGAGGCAGTTGAGGAAGGGGATCTGCCACTCATTTACTACTACCTGACCGAACGCCGCGGTAGAAGCAACGAGGAGCAGAATCATTACTCCGATTAATTTTTTCATAAGACCTCCTTGATAGTCTTTATATCTTCTCCCGCTTGTGCGAAAGACGGATACCGATATTGTAGACAAGCCTCCGGGTGATGAACCCCTCGGGCTTCAGCACCAATACAAGAATTAGTATAACACCATAAATCACCATGCGCCAGGATTGAATTTCTTTGGGGAACAACAAAGGCAGTCCGTAGAGAATCGGCGCCATCAGCAGGGAGCCCCAGAGGGTACTGTAACCTCCCACGAACATTGTAGTCATATATATTCCCACCAGGTGGAAGGTGAAGAAATCTGGATGGAAGCTCCTGTAGATAAAGCCGTAGAGCACTCCGGTGCCGCCTGCCACGATGCAGCTGAAGACCTGCAAAAGCTGGCCGAGCTTCTTGATGTCGACACCCAGCGATGTGGCGAGGTCTTTATCCACAAAAATCGCCGATGCCGCCTTGCCCAGTCTGGAGTTGTCGAAGCGGTAAATAAGAAAGCCTACCAGGAGCACGAGGCCATAGAGAATCACGATGATCAAATTGCGATGTCCCGCGGGGGTCTTGGCTATGTTGGGCAAGCCGAACATGCCCATGGTACCACCGATGGCGGGGATGTTTTCTATTACCGTTCTCGTTATGTAGATAAAGGTAAAGCCGACAATAACCACCGCGAAGGTCGGCGCATCGCCGATGAAGAGCGACACCAGGTAGCCAATCAGACCGCCCACGGCAAAGCCGATCAGCAAAGCCCAGAAGAATGGGAATTTCAAGGTCATTACCAAATATCCCGCTAGATACCCCGATATGGCCATGTTGGCGATGGTTATGAAATGCAGGTGAGCCACCCTGTAGGGCAGATAAATCGCCCAGGTCATGAGGATGTTCACCGCTGTAATCGAAAGGAAGTAGTATATGGATAACGACACGGTGTCCTCCCTTAGACTTTGATGCCGAAGAGGCCCTTCGGCTTCCATAGAATGACGACGAGCATGACTACGAAAGCTATGGCATTGGACCAGCTGCCTGCTGCATAGCCTTGGATAAGCGCTTCGATGACACCAAGGGCCAGCCCCACCACCAAGCCCCCCACCAAGTTACCCAGGCCGGCGACTATGGAGACAGCCAGCACCTTATGGGCGAGCATGTCACCCAGACCAGGCGAAGCCGAATGCAGGAGCATAGCGATGAGAATGGCCGACATTCCGCCCATGACACCCGACAAGGCGTAGCTTTGGATGCCCGTTTTGACGATAGGAATTCCTACCAGCCTCGCACCCGCCGGATCTTCGGCGATAGCCCTGAATGCCCTGCCTGCCCTGGTTTTATAAAGCAGCACAAAGAATGCCGAAACAGCTATGGCGCCGATTGCGAGGGACCACACCTGTCCAACCTGAACGCTTATCAGGCCAATTCTAAAAAGAGGTTCGCTTCCAGTCAGGTTTTCTGGAAAGGCGATGGGGAATCCGTGGTTAAATGAATGAGAGAGAATATCGGTGATGATAAATCCCATGCCCATGGAGACAACCATGGTGGAGTTTATGTCCACCTCTCCTCGTTTTTTCATGACCTTTTGGAAAATGGGCGCGCTCACGACATTGAGAATGATCGAGGAGAGCACGCCGGCGAGGATGCCCAAAAGGAGATTGTTGCCCGTGGCATTCAGCACTACCCACACGATATACATGGAAAACACAACGACCACAGGGTAGGAGAAGTGGATGATCAGAGCAACAAGAAGCAAGAGATTAAACCCCGTGGCCAGGAGCACATAGATGCTGCCTAAGGATAATCCGTTTATTATTTGCGCTATAAATACTTGCATGGCTCAGGCTCCTAGATATGCCGCTTTGACTCCCGGATCGTTCAGAAGCTGCTGAGCGGTCCCGGAAAGCGTTACTTTGCCGGTCTCCAGAACATAGCCCCTATGGGCGACTTTTAATGCTTTAAAGGTATTCTGCTCGGATAACAGGATCGTATAGCCCTCTTTGTTCAGCATCTGGAGGATAGTGAATATCTCGTTGACCACGATGGGCGCCAGGCCTAACGAAGGTTCATCGACCAGGATCAGCTTGGGTTCGGACATAAGAGCACGGCCTATGGCAAGCATCTGCCGCTCGCCGCCCGAGAGCGTCTTGGCTACTTGGTTTTTCCGCTGTTCTAAAATCGGAAACCATTCAAAGACGCGCTTTAGATACTTGTCCTTGTTCTTGAGATTGTGGTGGGCGCCGAGCAAGAGATTATCCATAACCGTCATAGAGGCGAAAACGCCTCGGCCTTCGGGTACGAGGCACACGCCTTTGCGCACGATTTTATCTACCGGTTCCTTGTCAATCCGCTGTCCATCAAAGCTTATGGTTCCCGACTGGGAAGGAGTGATTCCCAGGATCGATGAGAGCAGGGTGGTTTTCCCCGCGCCGTTCGCTCCTATGAGCACTACGATCTCTCCGAGGAACACTTCGATGCTCACGCTTTTTAGCGCGTTGATATGCCCGTAGGAAACCGAGAGATTCTCTACCTTGAGAAGCGCTCCCTCAGGGGCCGTGGTTGCCGTTTTTTCATTCTGCACCAAGGTATGCCTCCAATACTTTGGGATTCTTTTGTATGTCCTGAGGAACGCCCTCGGCTATCTTTTGTCCGAAATTGAGCACAGTGACGATATCCGATACATTCATGAGCATTTTCACATCGTGGCTCACCACGACGACGGTGATGCCCATATCCCGCACCTTACGAATAATCTCATCGACCACTTCGATCTCCTTGGGACCCATGCCCGATGCAGGTTCGTCCAGAAGCAGGAGTTTGGGTTCAGCGATCATCGCCCTGGCTATCTGCACCAGTTGTCGTTCGGTCCAGACAAGGTCGGCCGACCATCGGTTTATGGAATTGGTAAGCCCGGTAATTTCGATGATCTGGCGGGCTTTCTCCTCGATTTCCTTTTCCCGCCTCGCCTTGGTGAATGGCACCCGAAGTATCGTATCCTTAAGCACCGTCCCTACTGAATCCTGGACACCGGACATAACATTTTCCAGTACAGTGAAATTGGGCACCAGTTTCCCGGCCTGAAAGGTTCGATGGATGCCTTTATTGGAGATGAGGTCAGCCCTCATACCGGTGATGTCCTCCCCGAAAAAACTGATGCTGCCTCCGTCGGGCTTGAGGACGCCGGTAATGCAGTTGAACAGAGTAGTTTTCCCGGATCCGTTGGGACCGATAATTCCATGGATGCTGCCCTGTTTTACCTCCAAATCCACGTTGCTAAGCGCCTGAAGAACACCAAAATTTTTACACAACCCTGTAATTTTTAGCATTTTCCTCTTCCCTGTCTTAAGATTTCCGCAGCGGAGCCGGATTTTCAGGATCTAGGTAACGGCATGCGGTGAGGGCATAGATCTTGGCGCATTCGAAAAGCTCATCCACTTCCACGTATTCGTTCTTCTGATGAGGAATTAGCCTATTGCCCGGTCCGTTCACAAGACAGGGTATGCCCTTCCACGCGCTCAAGAAGGTTCCGTCGGTAGCGCCGGGTACACCGTTCCAAATTGGCTCCTTGCCTGTCACGTCACGGTAAGCCTGGGCAGACAGCACGGCAATTGGTTCTTCCTTTTCAATGCCCACCACAGGCCTATCCTCTATGAATTCGATTTCAGCCTTGAAATCCGGATCGGCCTTGGCCAGCCTGCTTATGATATCGCGCAGAGCTTGCCGCACCTGGTCATGATTTTGAGCGAGGGTGGTGCGGATATCCACATACCCCACAGCTTCGGCGGGCATTACGTTGAGCTGGGGTGGGCTGCCCGGAGGCGGGGCTTGGACCACGGTAAAAGTTACCGATGGCCAGCCGAGGAACGGATCCTTGCCGCATCGCTTTTTCTCGGCGGCTTCAAATTCCTCAAAGGCAAGAATGATCCGAGCCATCCTTGTATTGGGATTGACTCCTGAAAGAGGCATGGCCCCATGGGCCATTTTCCCATGTACTTTTACGATAGCCCGTATCGCTCCCTTCATGGATAGGCAGAGATTATTTTCTTCCGGCTCCGGCACTAGGCAGGCATCGACCTCGTCGGCATGACCTTTTTTGATATAGTCCTTGATGCCGATCATCATGCCTTCCTCGTCACAGACCAAACCGATTCGCAGCTTGCCCACCCAAGGCTCTTTCGTTGTGGCGAAAATCTTGGCAATCTGCAATGCGATAGCGTCGCCTGCCTTCATATCGCAGGAACCACGGCCATAGATCTTCCCCTCAACCAGCTGGGCTCCGAAGGGCTCGTAGTCCCAGGCAGCGGGATCACCTTCGCTCACCACATCGGTATGTCCCTCGATCATTAGGCAGGGGCCTGGCTTTCCGGAATCGATAGTCAGGATAATATTCTCACGTCCCGGAGCGACTTCTTCCACCAAGGGCTCCACCCCAACTTCCCGACTGATCCAGTTAGCGATAAAACGGACCACATCCTTTTCAGTGCCACCCTTTTCAGGCCTGATTACCGAATCGATACATACTAAATCCCTGGTGAGTTCCACAAGCTCAGTCTTATCCACTGCGGAAACAAAACTTCTTTCCCTATCATTCATTCGCTATGCTCCTTACTTTGCGTGTGAAGCCTATCCAAGGTTCTGACCAGGCGGGTGACGGTTTCATTGACCGGGACGGGGATGCCTAATTCCTTGGCTTCCCGGACGATCGCGCCGTTCATAAAATCGATCTCGGACTGACGATTCTTTTGGAAATCCTGGAGCATCGAAGAAAAATTCGCCCCCGTCTTGGCCGCGACCTCGTAAACCGCCTTCAGCGGATCAGGGTAGATGAGAGTGATTCCCCTTGCCTTTGCCACGGCTTTTGCTTCTTCCACCATGTCGGATATGATGTCCTTAATATCTTCAAACTCCAAGAGCCTGCCGTTCGTTACACCAAGAAGGGCTGTCATGGCGTTGATACCCACATTGATAATCAGTTTGCTCCAGATCATGCCCGCCACGTCTTTTTCAACATATATTTCGAAACCCACTTCGCTCAGTGCTTTGGCAAGCTCTGCCAGCTTACTTTGGTCGCCGTCGGCCATAGCGATGTGGGTGGGACCCTTGCCCGCGTGCCGGATCTTGCCCGGCCCCAGGAAGGTTGCGCCCTGGGATGTCACGCCGGCGGCGGTGCGCGCCGGCCCAAAGTGTTTGCGCAGGATAGCCTCATTACCCAGGCCATTCTGCAGTGTCAGGGCTATGGTGTCTGGTTTGGCGTAGGCTTTGAAGGTGGCCGCCGCTTCCTCGGTGTTAATGGACTTGACGAAGAAAATCATCACGTCCGAGTTCCTTACGGCTTCCGGATCGGCCGAAGCCCGGGGCTTGACTACCTTCACAGCCTTGGTCGTTGCATCTTCTATGAACAAGCCGTCTCTGTTGATCGCATCCACGTGATCCTTGTAGATATCATAAAGTACGACATCGTGCTTGGAGGAAGCAAGGGCTCCTCCAAACAGAGATCCCATGGCGCCGGATCCTATTATGGAAATTTTCATTCAGAGCTCCTTGAAGCACTCGGCAAGAGCAGCCACCGCCGCGCTGAGCTCCTCGGAGCTGATTATCAAGGGGGGTTGAACACGGAGCACATTGCCATAGGTGCCGCCAACGCCGATGAGGAACCCCTTTTGGCGCATGGCAGTCCTGATTTTAACGGCTTCGCTCTTGGCCGGGGTCTTCTCCTTGTCCAGAACGAGTTCGATACCTATCATAAGACCTGAACCTCGCACATCGCCGATGAGAGGTACCTTTTTCTGAAGCTCCTTGAGTTCTCCAAGCACCATTTCACCCTTGGCCAGCGCTTTTTCAGGGATTTTTTCCCGGAGCATAAAATTCAGGTTGGCCAGGGCGGCGGCGCAGGAAACGGGATTGCCTCCAAAGGTAGATAGATGATCGCCGGGGTGGAAGGAATCGGCAATTTCTGCTCTTGCAATAAATGCTGAGAGAGGAAAGCCGTCGGCGATGCCCTTGGCGAAGGCCATGATATCAGGCTCCACATTGTAGTGCTCCACCGCAAATAGCTTACCAGAACGGCCAAAGCCGCACTGCACTTCGTCTAAAAGGAGAAGAATACCGTATTTGTCCAGTGTTTTCTTGATCTCTTTAAAATACTCCTTAGGGGGGACTATGATTCCCCCCTCTCCCATTATGGTTTCAGCGACAAAGGCGGCGATGTTTTCGGAAGTATCGAACTGTATCGTGCGCTCCAGCTGTTTGGCGCAATACATATCGCAGCTTGGATAACTCATGGCATAGGGACAACGATAGCAGTAAGCGGCGGGATGGAAAGCAACACCTGGGATATAGGGTCCACCGCCCCTTTTCCTGTCCTTGTTGCCCGTTATGGACAAGGTAGCCAGGCTCCTCCCATGGAAAGAGCCCTGAAGGGCGATGAACTCGGTTTTTTTCGTGTATTGCTTGGCAATGCGCATTGCGCCCTCCATGGCCTCGGCGCCGCTGTTGCCGAAGAAGGTCTTCTGGAGCCTCCCAGGAGTCACCTCGGCCAGCTTTTCTGCCAAATCGGCCACGGGGATGGAATGATATATATAGGCACCAGAGTGCACCACCTTGTCGATCTGAGCCTTGGCGGCCGCAGCAACCTCGGGATTCACATGGCCCGCGTTAACCACCGAAATGCCGGCATAAAGGTCGGTATACACTTTGCCGTCGGAATCTACAATCTTGCTGCCCGAGGCTTTTTCCACCACAATGGGCTCGACCGATGCTACAAATGCCGTGTTTACGTACTTCTTGTATTTCTCAATCGTATTCATACTACATCGCTCCTTATGCTACTGCATATACTGATCTCGGGCAGAACTTCCCTAAACGGCAGCCTTCCCGATTATTTCCCGTACTTGTTCCAGTGCGCACCAAAGATCTTGTTCTCGTCGGGAATCACCGGCGTGATCGGCTGAGACACCCAGGTGATATTGAGGAAGTGCTTCCAGTGGATATTCTCGGTCGTGATGTTCCCACCCCAGGTGCCACAGCCCAGTGTGAGCCCGAAGGGCATCCCGTTGTCGTAGTTCCCCGAGTTCCCATAGGGTTGGGTTTGCCGCACCATCATCCGGCTTACCCGCACCCTCGTTGCCAGCTCGAGCATGTGCGCGTCGTTCGTGGTGTGAATTCCACAGGAATGTCCATACCCCGAGAAACGGGTGATATCCCGCACAAGGCAAATGGCTTCTTCGAAGTCCCTAT
>DIXD01000101.1 GCA_002435985.1 Spirochaetaceae bacterium UBA6089 | reverse complement strand
GAATTGCAGGATGATTCGCAAGCGCTCGGGCAATGGCGACGCGCTGCTTTTCTCCGCCCGAGAGGTGCATCGAAGGTCTGTCTGCTTTATCCGAAAGCCCCACGAGATCGAGCAGTTCCGCCACCCGGCTGCGGACTTTTGCACGAGGCCAGCCCGCCGCTTCGAGCGGGAATGCGACATTCTCGCCCGCCGTGCGCGATGCAAATAGGTTGAAGCTCTGAAAGACAAAGCCAGCCTTTCGCCTTGCCTCGAGCAACTCGCGGCCGCGGAGGGTGTGGATCGGCTTAGGAATGCCCTCATACCAGACCGAGCCGGAATCTGGTGTTTCCAAAAGACCGGCGATGCGGATCAGTGTGGTCTTGCCTGCCCCGCTTTTTCCGATAATGCCGTGAATGCTTCCCTTGGGAACACTGAGCGAGACGCCATGGAGCACGGGGCGGCCTCCAAAGGCCTTTGAAATGCCGTCGAGGCGCATCACTTCAGGGCGAGGAGGTTGTGGTGAGGCTGAAAGGTGTTGGAAAGGTGCCCGTGCGGGCTCGAATAGGTCCCCATACGTGGGGATTGGATAGGATGGTTGCGCGATCAGCGCATGGTCTGCGGCCTCTTCCGGCCGCTCTGCATGAAACATACGAAATTGTGTGTACTGTCCATAGAGGTTTCCTTTAAATCGGTAAAATAAAACACTCAGCCGGGCTTTGTCAAGAGAGATTCAACAGGGAGATTCAACAGGCAGACTCAATAAATTCCTTGGCCTTCCTTGGCCAGAATATAGGGGAACGACTCGAGCCTGGTGCGGCGCTGCACGAGGATACCGACGAGGAGCGCTACGATAAAGCCTACGCCTGCGCTTGCCACTGCAGGCCCTTCTGTTGACGCACGGAACACGAGGGCACCGAAACCATATCCCACAAAGAGCATGACGAGTGGTAACCCCAGCACCCAGAATGCGCTTTTCGCCTGTTCGGTCGCAGGCACTTCGATGACCACTTCCTCCCCTTCTTTGACATCGATGTGTTTTTTATTGTAGACGAGCACATTGCTTTTGCGTATTTTGCACGTACCGTTGAGGCCACAGACGCCGCAACCTTCCTGCATTTGAATCGCAACGGTCACTATATCGCCTTTAATCTCTTTTACTATCGCTATTTCCTTCATCAGCAACCTCCTTGCCACGTATGCGGAACGCTTCGATCGAGAGCGCAAGGCCATCGTCGTCGAACCGCACACACACACCCTGTGCTTCCGGCTGGCCTGAAGCATCCTTGCTCCAGGCCGGCACGCCGGTGAGGAACTCTCTCACCTTCGTTTCAGGGTCGAGACCACCTACGGATAATATACTGCCGGTCCGCCCCAGATCGGTAATGGCGGCCGTCTTTTTCTGGAGAATCCTGGCATCGTTCGTGAGGACCTTGCCACCTGTTCCGAGAATGGCAGAGACTTTGCCGTCGGCATGGCGCGCGAGCGAGAGCTTCTCTGCCGTCGTCGCGGCATGAAAGTCGACAAGGAGACAGGCTGTGTCCCGGCGGAGAAAATGGCTGAGTTGATCGAGGGCTAAAAACGGATTGTCGGCATGGACCCTTGCAAATCCTGACTGCCCTAGGAGCGCAATCAAGGCGACTCTTTTGCCCTCTTTTTGAAAGACTCTCCAGCCGCGGCCGGGGTCGCCTTCGGGGAGATTCGCCGGCCTCAGCACCCAACCCGCCTTCGGATAAAACTCGGTCATATCGGGCTTGTAGTACGAGGCTTCTCCCATGGTAATGCCGTCGATGCCCAGTTTTCGAAGATACACTGCGTGCTGTACGCCTAAGCCCGCGCCGCCCGTCGCAGAATCCGCATTTGCAAAGATAAAATCTGGGTTAAAACGCTCCCTGATCTCGGGCATCGTGCTTTTTACCGTAAATACGCCGGTTTTCCCGACGATCTCGCCTAAAAATACTATTGTTACCGACACAATTTGCCA
Organism: Spirochaetaceae bacterium UBA6089; assembly: GCA_002435985.1. Taxonomy (GTDB): domain Bacteria; phylum Spirochaetota; class Spirochaetia; order Treponematales; family Rectinemataceae; genus Rectinema. Next base: position 4,123 of record DIXD01000101.1, on the reverse strand, counting down.
TGCTATACGGAAAAGCACCTTTTATACAACCGGCCGGCGCCGAATTCGCTTGGGACGGGGCTTGGTAAGTTCTACCTGCCATCTGTCCTGTCTACCACCCTTTCACTGCCTGTCGTACTTCAATACCTCATCATGCACATACTCGAGTTTGATGCCCGCCATCCTAAACATATCCTCACTCTCATCTCCATCGTGGTAGCGATATTCCGCAACCACACGCACAATACCACAGTTGATAATGAGCATCGCACACGTCCGGCATGGCGTCATGCGGCAGTACAACGTCGCTCCGTCGATGGACACACCCCTCTTCGCAGCCTGGCATATGGCGTTCTGCTCCGCATGGACCGTGCGGACGCAGTGCTCGGTGATGGTTCCATCTTCGTGCAACACTTTCCGCATTTGGTGCCCGACGTCATCGCAGTGCGGAAGCCCGGCTGGTGCCCCCACATAGCCGGTAGCAAGAATCTGGTTGTCTTTCGCAATCACGCAGCCCGAGCGTCCTCGATCACATGTCGCCCTCTTTGCGATAGCATTGGTCACTTCAATAAAGTATTCGTCCCATGTCGGACGATGGTATTCGGCCATATGTCTCTCCTCGTTTCCTTCAGAATGGGCTGATTGTAGCACAGATTAAAAACCGGGCACACCCTTGCCTCAGTGTGCCTTTATGCCCCATAATAGCACATAAATTTTGCCGGCATTTCGGCTTCTTCCGGCGGCATGTCGCCGCCGACCCATGAAATTCCGAGGAGTTTTCAGATGAGGCACCGCAGCGTTCTGTCCGTTCTCCTCCCGTCGCTGTTATCGATCTCGATTTTTTCCTGCAATGCGCAAGTGAGCCGTCCCGATGGCTTCTACGCCACAATAAAAACGAGCAGGGGAGATATCGTTGTTTCGCTCGAGTACGAGAAAGCACCGATGACGGTCGGGAACTTCGTGGGCCTTGCGGAGGGAACTCTTGACGTGACAAAGGGAAAACCTTTCTATGACGGCCTTACGTTCCACCGTGTCGTGGCCGATTTCGTGGTTCAGGGGGGAGATCCTGTGGGCGACGGAACCGGGGGGCCTGGTTACCGCTTTCCCGATGAGATCGTCCCGGAACTCAAGCACGACGGTCCAGGTGTTCTCTCTATGGCCAATGCAGGCCCCAACACCAACGGTAGTCAATTCTTCATCACGCTCGAGGCGGCTCCATGGCTCGACGGCAAGCACTCGGTTTTCGGCAAGGTCGTAGAAGGCATGGATGTGGTCAGGCAGATTCAACAGGGCGACCGCATCGAATCGGTCACCATTCAGCGCTTCGGGGCAAAAGCCAAGGCCTTCGACAGTTCGCAGAAAGCCTGGGACCAGCGCCTCAGCGCGGCTTACGCCACCCTCAATGCGCTCAGTAAGCAGAAACGCGATGCCGACATCGCGCTCATCGGCCAGAAATGGCCCGACCTAACACCCGACGACAAAGGCATCTTTCAGAAAGTCATCCGCAGGGGTTCGGGTCCCGTTCCCAGCCCCGGCAATAAAGTGTCTGTAATCTACAAGGGCATGTTGCTGGACGGCACCGTCTTTGACCAGTCGGCGCTGTCGGGAGGTCCTTTCAGCTTTACTGTCGGCAAGGGCGAAGTGATCGATGGCTGGGACATCGTGCTCAGCACCATGCAGAGAGGAGAAAAGCGGCTCGTCATCATCCCCCCCGAACTGGCATACGGGTCGCAGAGCATCGGCGATGTCATTCCATCGAATTCTTTCCTCGTCTTCGAAATCGAGCTGGTATCGGTGGAGAAATAGGCGCCATACAGCGATAGGCCCGCAGATTGTTCCTTTTGGATATTTTGGAGAATTATCCTCTAGATTCACCATGGTTGGAGATTTTGGAGATTCGCGCCTACAAATATCTCTAATATAAAAGATTATTTCTTATTGCATAAGCGCTTATTCATATATTTCGGTCTTATTCTTTTTCCCCTTCCGATTATCCTTTTGTTAGAGGATGATTATGAGAGGGATTCGGGATGCGATCTTAAAGACATTCTTCGTATTGGCCCTGCTTGCGGTGGTGCCCGTTACCGCACAGCGCTCAAACAACACGAGTGTCACGATCCACCTGTCGGTATATGTTCCTCCCATTATCGAGCTCTCTCTGGACTTTGCATCGGGCGGTGTTACCCAGATCACCGGGCACCTCGGCAACAACCCCAGTACTGCTAAGAGCGGCTTCGAACTGAAGCCCAATACAGTCTTTACCCTCGGAACGGCGAACGTGGTCTCGAACCTCAGATCGAGCTACTCCATCGTCGTCCAGTCGATGAACAACGGTACACTGAAAAATCAGGAATCCAACAGCGAAATAGCCTATAGCCTCCTTATAGGCGGAGTGCCTGCTGCGCGTTATGGCGATGCCTTCAGAGTTGCCTCTTCAGTGAGGACATCACGCGAAGGGCTTGCGCTGCCGGTAAGTATTGCGCTCGGGGATATTCCCTCATCGGCCTCCACCGGCCTCTATACCGACAACCTCCTCTTTAACATTATGGCCAACTGACGCTTCCGTCTTTTTGTAGTATCTTGACAATACATGCGATGTATCTCAATTTACACCATAGGGAGACTTTTATGAAAAAAGAAATTCAGATGAACTGGCTGGAAGATATGGCATTCGAGAGCGTGCTCGAAGGGCACAGGCTCATCATCGACGCCGATGAAAGCGTGGGAGGCAAGAATCAGGGACCGCCTCCCAAAGACCTTCTGCTTGTTTCGCTTGCCGGCTGCACCGCAATGGACGTCATTTCGATTTTGAAGAAAATGCGCGAGCCAGTGAGCTGGTTCAACCTTAAGGTCAGCGGCGACACCGCAGAGGAACACCCTAAAAAATTCACCAGCTTCAATGTCGTCTACCAGTTCAAAAAGAGCGATGGTCTCAATCCCCAAAATGTCCAGAAAGCTGTCGAGCTTTCCCAGAACAAGTACTGCGGGGTCAGCGCTACGCTGAAAGATGGCCATGAAGTCACGTGGAGCATCGAATACCTTTAAGCCGATACCTTGTTCTTTTTACGTGTTGTTGCTATACTTGCGAAAAGGTAGCTTATTTTCCTGTATCTGTGATATTCTGCACCATTTTTCAACAATCTTCACACAGTTCAGTCCTGCTGCCGTAAACATGACACCCCGCTAAGGGGTGTTTTTACAATATCGCTCTATAAGAGGTACGCAGCGAAATGGCATTCGACATTCACACCATGCGGAATATCGGCATTTCCGCACATATCGACTCCGGCAAGACGACACTTTCCGAGCGTATTCTATTCTATTGTCGAAAAATTCATGCGATTCACGAGGTTCGAGGCAAGGATGGTGCCGGCGCAACGATGGACTCGATGGACCTGGAGCGCGAACGCGGCATCACCATTCAATCGGCGGCGACGAACGTTCAATGGAAGCAGCATTTCATCAACCTCATCGATACACCAGGACATGTCGACTTCACCATCGAGGTCGAACGCTCCCTCCGCGTGCTCGACGGCGCGATTCTGGTGCTCTGCTCGGTCGCAGGCGTGCAGTCCCAGTCGATCACGGTGGACCGACAGCTCAAACGTTACCACGTGCCCAGACTCGCGTTTGTCAACAAATGCGACCGGACAGGCGCAAACCCCTTCAGGGTAAAAACGCAGCTCGCAGAAAAACTCGGTCTCAACCCCGCTTTCGTGACCATTCCCATCGGCATCGAAGACAAATTCGAGGGTGTCATCGATCTCATCGACATGAAGGCGGTGTATTTCGACGGACCGAATGGTGAAGACCTCCGCTATGCGGAGATTCCCACATATCTTCGCAACGATGCGGACCGGTACCGCGAAGAACTCCTCGAGGCGGCCTCGATGTTCTCCGATGAACTCGCGGAAGCCTACCTCGAAGGTGAAGTAACCAAGGATCTCTTACTCGCAGCTATCCGCAAGGGCACCATCGAAGAAAAATTCGTGCCCGTTTTTGTCGGTTCGGCATATAAAAACAAGGGCGTCCAGCTTTTGCTCGATGGAGTCGTCGACTTTTTGCCCGATCCTTCCGAACGCCGGAACGTAGCACTGGATCTTTCGAACAACGAGGCGGAGATCGAGCTCCATGCCGACGACAA
>DIXD01000026.1 GCA_002435985.1 Spirochaetaceae bacterium UBA6089 | reverse complement strand
CGCGCTCGACGTAATGCAGATCGTTTGTGGCCACGAGGGGAACATCGAGCTCTTTAGAAAGCCGAAGCAGCTCTCTGTTGACGACCCGCTGCTCATCGAGGCCGTGGTCTTGAAGCTCGAGGTAGAAGTGGTCCTTTCCGAATAACTCCTTGTAAAACAAGATTTTCTTGATTGCTTGGTCGAGCTTGCCCGCAAGGATGAGGGAGGGAATTTCCCCCGCGAGACAGGCTGATGAGGCGATCAATCCCCTTGAGTTCGCCGCAAGAAGCTCATCGTCGATGCGTGGCTTATAGTAAAAACCTTCGGTAAAGGAGCTCGAAGTCAACTTAAGAAGGTTGTGGTAGCCTTCCAGGTTCTCTGCGAGCAAGAGAAAGTGCCAGTATTTGTTGCCATTTTCGGTACCGGTCTTTTCAAGTCGAGAGCTGCCGGCGACATAGAATTCACAGCCGATGATGGGATTGAGTCCCGCGTCGCGGCACTCCTTTTCGAAGGCCATTGCCCCGAACAAATTGCCATGGTCTGTGATGGCGATGCCGGGCATGCCGAAAGACTTTGCCTTTTTTACCAGCCTCGACACGGGCGCAGCGCCGTCGAGGAGAGAATAATCGGTATGGTTGTGGAGATGAACGAATTCTGCCATGGCCACAGTATACTCCGGCGCGGCCTTTTGCTGAACCTGTTGGCGAAGGAAAATGTACAGTCCCGACAATTTACCGATCCGAGAAAGCTATGCTATGATAGAATCTCGTTTGGGTCGAGACTTTACCTAGATCAATAAGGAGCATGCAGATGGAAATACTCAAATATGCTTGTCCCCAAAGCAAGGATGAAGCATTTCGTCTCATTCGCGAAGAACACGGCACGGCAATTGGAGGCGCCGCATGGCTTCGTACGAACACGAAAACCATTGCGCTCGGCGTCGATCTGGCCGGTCTTGGTCTTGAGTACGTTCGCGAAGTCGGCGACCATATCGAGATCGGTGCCATGACGACCTACCGGGAACTAGAGACGAATCCGCTCCTCAGAGCCCGTTTCGGCGCACTCTTCGAGACGACCGTGAGCCACGTGGTTGGCGTGCAGCTGCGCAACATCATCACCGTGGGAGGCACTGCCGCCGGACGCTATGGTTTTTCCGACCTCAACACGACGCTCTGCGCGCTGGGCGCACAGGTGGTCTTCTATCCCGATCAGACTATGGACCTTGCCCAGTTCATCGAAAGAGGCGCTAAGGTTCCGTTTTTGCTCGAAAAGGTCCTGCTTCCTGCCACGGCCAAGGGCACTTACCATCAGATGCGAATCTCCGAGAACGATTTTCCCATCATCAACACCACCGCCGTGTGGACAGGTTCAGAATGGCGCATCGCGGTCGGATCGAGGCCCGCCGCCACTCGCCTCTGCCCAAAGGCGATGGCGCTTCTTGGCGCTGATCTCCACCCCTCCGACGACATACTTGCGTCCGCCGCGCGCGCCGCCGCGGACGAACTCCAATTCGGCAGCGACATCAGAGCAAGCGCCGAGTACCGCAGAGAAATCTTGCCTGTCCTTGTCCGGCGCGCGCTAATGGAGGTGCGAGAATGAATATCACACTGCGTATCAACGGAAAACAAGAGTCCATCGAATGCCTGCCCGGAGAAATGCTCACCGAAGTGCTCCGCAGAGCCGGCCACTTCGAGGTGAAAAAGGGCTGCGACACGGGCAATTGCGGCGCGTGTACAGTGCTTGTCGATGGTAAGCCCGTTCTCTCTTGCTCATACCTCGCTGTCCGGGCCGAAGGTAAGGAGATCACGACGATTCAAGGCCTCGCCGACGAGGCAAAAAAATTTGCGGCGTTCTTGACCGCCGAGGGTGCCGACCAGTGCGGTTTCTGTGCGCCGGGCTTTGCCCTCACGGTGCTTGCAATGAAAGAAGAGTTCTCTTCCATTCCGGACGAGGCCCAGATTCGCCACTATCTTGCGGGGAATCTGTGCCGCTGTTCGGGCTATGAAGGACAGATCCGCGCCATAAAAAAATATCTGGAGGCCCAGCATGCAGAATAACGACTACCCGATTCCCCTGCCCAACGATGCAAAGCTCGAAGCCACGAAACAATTCAACGTCGTCGCCCACGACCTACCTAAAGTCGATGGCGAAGGGCTCGTGCTTGGTCGCCCCGCCTACACCGACGACCTTGTGCCTCCGAACGCACTCTATGTCAAATTGGTGCGCAGCCCCCACGCCTTCGCCCGCATCCTTTCCATCGACCCCACCGACGCGCTCGCGCTTCCCGGAGTGGCCTGTGTGCTCACATGGAAAGACATTCCGCGCATTCCCATCACGCGAGCCGGGCAGGGCAATCCCGAGCCGAGCCCGCACGACCGCTTTATCCTCGACGAATACGTACGCTACGTGGGCGACGAAGTCGCCGTGGTCGCGGCAGAGACCGAAGCCCTCGCCGAGAAGGCTGCCGGCCTCGTCAAGGTCGAATACCAAAAGCTCAAGCCCGTGCTCGATTTCGAGCATGCCCTCGACAACCCCATCGTCATCCATCCCGAGCCCGGTATCCACGAGATGTTCCCCATCGGCTTCGAGCCAAAGCGCAACATCGCCGCAGCCTACCACATGGAGATCGGCGATGTGGAACAAGAGCTCGCGGCTTCGCCGGTCAAGGTAGAAACGACGGTCCACACGCAGGCTCAGCAGCACGTCGCACTCGAGCCGCATACGGCCTTCAGCTATATCGATCTACAAGGGCGGCTGGTCATCGTGACATCGACGCAGAACCCATGGCATACCCGCAGGCTTTTGGGGCTCGCCTTCCAGATGCCCCTCCGACAAATCCGCATTGTGAAGCCGAGAATCGGCGGAGGTTTTGGCGGGAAACAGCACATCCACGTGGAGCCCTACGTCGCTATGGTCACCATGAAAACAGGCAGACCCGCCAGCCTTGCGCTCACGCGCCGCGAAGTCTTCGAAGCCACCTTCACCCGCCACGAGATGCGCGTCAAGGTGCGACTCGGCGCGAATCCCGATGGGAAGCTGCGCGCGATCGACATGCAGGTCCTCTCCAACACGGGCGCCTACGGCGAACATGCGCTCACCACCTTCATGGTCGCCGGCTCCAAGACCCTGCCGCTCTACAACAAGGTGTCCGCGGTCCGTTTCGGTGGGCATGTGGTGTATACGAACAAGGTATCCGCAGGTGCTTTCCGCGGATACGGTGCCATCCAGGGGCTCACCGGCCTCGAGGCAGCGATGGACGAACTAGCCCATAAGCTCAGCATCGACCCCGTGGAACTTCGGCGGAAAAACATGCTCCACGAGGGAGAGACGAGTGAAGTGTTCCGCATCATGGGCGAGGGCACCGAGGGTGTCGCGATGAACATCGAATCCTGCAAACTCGAGGAGTGCATCGCACGGGGCAAAGAACTCATAGGCTGGGACTTTACCCAGCTCGTACACGAAGTCGCGCCGGGTGTGCTCAGGGCGAAGGGCATGGCCATCGCCATGCAGGGCTCGGGGATACCGCTCATCGACATGGGATCGGCGCGCATCGAGCTCCAGGATGGGGGCTTCTTCAAGCTTCACGTCGGGGCAACTGACCTTGGAACCGGCTCGGACACCATCCTCGCTCAGATTGCGGCGGAAGAGCTCGGTGTGGATATGGAAGATATCGTCGTGCACTCTTCCGATACCGATCACACACCGTTCGACGTGGGCGCCTATGCCTCGAGCACGACCTATGTATCGGGTTCCGCAGTGCTCAAGGCGGCGCGGAGCCTCAAAACGAAACTCATCGAGGCAGTGGCCGAAAAATTTGGTGTCGCGCCGAAGGATATCGTCTACACGCAGAAGACTTTCATGACCGCCGACGGCACGAAATCCCTCTCTCTGAACGACTTCAGCTACGACACACTCTACCACGACGGCGAAAAGATGAAGACGATCGAGGCCACCGAGTCCTTCTCGGGCAGTAAGTCGCCTCCACCCTACCTTGCCGCCTTTGTCGAGATCGAGATCGACACCGAAACCGGCAAGGTGAACGTCGTCCACTATGTGGCAGTGGTAGATGTCGGGACTCCCATCAACCCCAACCTCGCCAAGGTTCAGATCGAGGGGGGGCTGCTGCAGGGCATTGGCCTCGCGCTCTACGAGGATGTGCGCTATTCGGAAGCAGGCCACATGCTCAGCCATAATATGATGACTTACCCCATCCCCTCGCGGGAGGATGTAGGGCGCATCACGGTGGAACTGGTGGACAGCTACGAGCCTTCCGGTCCCTTCGGCGCGAAATCCGCCGGCGAAATCGGCATCGACACGCCGCCTGCCGCAATCGCCAATGCAATCCGCAACGCCACTGGTGTTCGGCTCACCGAGTATCCGTTTACGCCCGAACGCGTGCTCGCGGCGTTGAAGGCAGCGAAGACGCAACACACATAAAAAGGCTGTATCATGAACCAACTCAAAGCATGGATTTTACAACGACTTGACCGCGGCGAGGCAGTGGTGCTCGCTGCAGTGACCCAGGCATCGGGCTCCACCGCGAGGGGCACTGATGCACTCCTTGCGATGGATGCGAGGGGCGCCATGGTGGGCACCGTCGGTGGAGGCTATTCGGAGCACATGACCATCGAGGCCGCACGCGAGCTCTTCGAGCATAAAACCGAGGCCGACGGTGCACCAGGGCTTGCGCGCGACATCGACTTCGACCTTTCTCCAGAATCCAACAACACGGATATGGTCTGCGGAGGCCGCCTTTCGGTCCACCTCGAAAAAATAGAGCCGGGAAGCAGCGCGGCAGCTGTTCTGCGCGCATGCTTCGAGCGGGTCGAGCGTGGAAAAACCTGCGCCTTCGTTGCTTTTCACACGCCGGAAGGGCAGCGCCTTTTCGCATTGGCCGATGAGGAAAAGCTCTCTTTCTTCGAGGAATCCGCACAGGCGGAGAGCTTGGGGGCGGTTCAAACGCCATGGCTTCTGCCTGCGGCGCCAGTACTGAAAGACGCCCTTTCAGCGGCGCTAGAGGTGAAGCGCCCGGCCTTCGGTGAGGCAGCCGAATTTAGGCTCGAGGCAGAGAACGACCCTGCACTGAAAGACTCCAGGGTATTCTGGCTCGGGTTCGCACCGGCACCGGTCGTCTACATCTTCGGAGCCGGCCATGTGGGAAAAGCGACCTGCGAGCTCGCGAGCCTTGTGGGCTTCAGAGTGGTGGTCACCGATGACAGGCCAGCGCTGTTGACTCCGGAGCGCTTTCCGCACGCGAGCCTTCTCAGGCTCATCGAAAGCTTCGAACACCCGCTCTCGCCCTGCGGCAAGACCCCTGCAATAAAAATCGGCCCGCAGGACTGTGCCCTCATCCTCACCCGCATGCATGACATCGACAGAATGATGCTTGCCCACATTTTACGCACGGATGCAGGCTATATCGGCCTTATAGGCTCAAAGACCAAGCGCGACGGCATCTACGCCAGCCTCCGTGCCGAAGGTTTTTCCGACGCCGACCTGGCGCGCGTGCACTCACCCATAGGCCTTGCAATCGGCGCGCGCACTCCGGAAGAGATCGCCGTGAGCATCATGGCCGAGATCATCGCGGTGCGCGCCGGGGTTTCGCCCGGCAAGCCCTATGCGCGAGTTTGAAGTGAGAAAGCCTGCAGCAGTCATCCTCGCAGCGGGCTCTTCTTCCCGAATGGGGCAGACAAAGCCGACCGTTCTCCTCGAGGGTCTCCCCATGCTCCTGCACGCAGCGAAGACATTTGTGGATGCAGGTATCGACCACATCGTCGTCGTGACAGGCTTCGACGCTGAAAAGGTGGCTGAGCTGGCCCGTGAGCATGGGCTACACCCTGTGTACAACAAGCGCTTCAGCGAGGGCATGTTCAGTTCGGTGCTCGCCGGCATCGGCGCCGTGCCCTTGGATTTCGACGCTGCCTTCGTGCTGCCGGTGGATATTCCCTTCGTGTCGCCGGCCACCGTAGGCGCAATACTCGGTGCAATGGGGACGCGACCCATCGTGGTGCCGCGGCATTGGGGCAGGCCTGGACACCCTCCGCTTTTACACCGCGCGGTGTTCGACAGCCTGGGGGGGTGGCATGGCCCGGATGGGCTCGGGGGGTTCTTAAGAATGCGGTCGTCCGACGTCGACTATGTCGACGTGGACGACCGCTTCGTGCTGCGCGACATCGATTCGAAAGTCGATCTGGAGCAGATTCTGCTGGATAGAAAGTGTACTTGACATGCCGTTTTCTCTACGGCGATGCATTGCATATAGTTCTAAAAGGACAGACCCATGAATATTGCCGAAAAGCTTTCGACTTTGGTCAAGTTCCGCACAGTCTCATCGTATCGCCCGGAGGAAGAAGACGATGCGTCCTTCGCCGCCTTTATAGGGGCACTTCCCGGCCTTTTTCCAGCTGTCCACGCCGCCCTTGAGCGGACACTGGTGGGCCCTCGAGGCATTGTCTATCGCTGGCAGGGAAAAAACGCAAGCTTACAACCCGCGATTTTCTGCGCCCACTTCGATGTGGTCCCCGCTTTGGAGAGCGATCCTTGGACTGAGCCTCCTTTTTCGGGCGCCATCAAGGACGGCTATGTCTGGGGCCGCGGGACACAGGACATCAAGGTACAGATCGCCTGCATCCTCGAATCCGCGGAGGCACTTGTCACCAGAGGTTTTATGCCTGAGCGGACCCTCTACTTCGCCTTCGGCGGCGACGAGGAGGTGGGCGGCAGGAGGGGCGCAGGCGCGATCTCGACATGGTTCTCCGAACAGAATGTCCACGCCTCTTGGTTGATCGATGAGGGGAGCCCCGTCGGACAGGGCATGATCGGTTTTGTCCAGAGATCGATCGCCCTCATCGGCATCGCGGAGAAAGGCTATGCCGACATCGTTGTCGAGGTGCCGGGACAGGGGGGACATGCGTCCATGCCTCCGCGGCACACCGCCCTCGGAGCTCTCGCCCATGCGCTCGCGCGCATCGAGGATCGACCCTTTCCTCTAAAGCTCACCAAGACTACCGACCAATTCCTCGCCGCGCTCGCGCCGCACGCAAAGCCCCCCTACAGGCAGATATTCGCACTCCGACACATTCTCGGCCCTCTTATTCTAAGAGCTTTCTCCGCAGCGCCCTCCACGAACGCGATGGTGAGGACGACCTGCGCTGCGACCATGGCGCAGGCAAGTCCGAAGGAGAATGTCCTGCCCAACCTCGCCCATGCCGTGGTCAACGTCCGCATATTGCCGGGCGCGACGATCGCCGAGGTCATAGACCGCCTCAACGCACTCGTCGCCCCCTACGGCGCAAAGGTGTACGCGAAGTTCCCAGAGCACGTCGTGGAACCATCGACAGAGTCCTCGACCTCATCCGAAGGCTGGAAATCGATCGTTTCGGCGATAGCGGAGGCCTTTCCCGACGCTGTCCCCGCCCCGTTCCTCTTTACGGCGGGCACCGACACCAAGCACTACCGCGGCATCACCAACGACATCTATAGGTTCCAGCCCCTCGTACAGACGCAGGAGGACCTTGCGGCCGTTCACAATGTCAACGAGAAGGTGAGCATCGAGAATCTGGAGCGCTGTGTGGGCTTCTATAAGGCGCTGATGGTCCGGCAGTAGAGGTGCACAGGCAGGTCAGCGCGAAACTCGGTCGGCGCAAAGCTCATCCGGCGCGAAAATCAGCTGGTGCGGGAACTCAACCTCCACCGCCCCGCGAGCGGGAACCAAGATATGCCGCCTTAATCGCAGGATCGCGCGCAAGCTCCCTGGCCGGGCCCTCTTTTACGATTCTGCCTTGCTCGAGGATATAAGCCCGGTCAGCCAGTTGCAATGCCTTGAAGGCATTCTGTTCGACGAGGAGAATGGTCTTGCCGAGCCCACGAAACTGCTCGATGATGTCGAATACGGTCTGCACAAGCAGGGGTGCAAGGCCCAAAGAGGGCTCGTCCATAAGGATAAGCTCTCCGTTCGTCATGAGCGCCCTTCCCATCGCGAGCATCTGCTGTTCTCCTCCGGAGAGCGTTCCGGCCCTCTGGGCCCTGCGCTCTTTCAGTCTCGGAAAGAGCTGGTACACCTTTTCCAGATCAGACTGAATCGCCTTTCTGTCGTTCCGTAGGTATGCGCCGAGCAAGAGGTTATCCTCGAGACTCAGATTCGCGAAGATGAGCCTTCCCTCAGGCACGTGACAGATGCCCGACTTGACGATGAGGTCCGGCCGTCGGGGAAGGACCTTCCCCTTGTAGAGCACCGATCCCCTCACCGGCTTCAGAAAGCCCGAAATGGTGTTGAGGAGTGTCGACTTGCCTGCTCCGTTCGCACCAATGATCGTGACAATCTCGCCTTTTTGAACTGAGAGCGAGATGCCCTTCAAAGCCCGGATACCGCCGTAGGCCACGTGTAGATTCTTCACTTCAAGCATCGACAGCCTCCTCGCTGGTTCCGAGGTATGCCTCGATGACCTGGGCGTTCTTCGATATTTCGTCGGCAGAGCCCTCCGCAATCTTCTCTCCGAAATTGAGCACGACAATGTGCTCGCAGACTCCCATGATCAAGTCCATGTGGTGCTCTATCACGAGCACCGAAAGTCCAAAATCGTCCCTAATCCGCACGATGAGGCGCATGAGCTGTTCGGTCTCGTCCGGATTCATACCTGCTGCCGGCTCGTCGAGGAGAAGGAGCTTAGGATTGAGTGCCAGTGCCCGCACAATCTCGAGCCTACGTTGAAGCCCGTAGGGCAGGTTGTTCGCGATCAGATCTCTGTAGTCCGAAAGGTTCATGATGCCGAGTAATTCCTCGGCCTTCGCCGTGAGGTGCTTCTCCTGTGCCCGAAATCGGGGCAGTCTGAGAATGGCCTCCGCAAATGAATAATTTGCGCTGAGGTGACAAGCGGTTAAGACATTGTCGAAGACGCTGAGGTTCTTGAAGAGGCGGATGTTCTGGAACGTACGCGTGATGCCCATGTCCGCGATGCGGAATGGTTCGAGCCCCACGATCGACTTGCCCCTATACTCAATCGAGCCCGACGTGGGCCTGTAGATTCCTGTGATCAAGTTGAAGATGGTAGTTTTACCCGCACCGTTCGGGCCGATGAGACCGACGATGCCGCCTTCGGGCACGCTGAAGCTGACGGCATCCACCGCAGTCAGACCACCGAACTGCTTTGTCAGGTCGCGGATGTGGAGAATGGCTGCCATCGTCAGTCCTCCTTTCGGCCTGAGTCTTCGGCGAGCAGGGTGGCCTTTGCTTGCCGGAGGGCGTTTCGCTCCGCCGTCCACTTCCGTATTCCCGAAGGCGTCAGCTCTAGCCCTCCCATGAGACCCTTCGGCCGGCTCACCATGATGAGGATGACCGCCGCGCCGTAGAACACGAGTCTCCATATCTCGAAGGCCCTCAGGACTTCGGGCAGCGCAGTGAGTACGAGCGCCCCGAGGACCGAGCCCGAGATCGAACCAAGCCCTCCAAAAATGACGATGATCGTGAGTTCCGTCGACTTTGTGAGCGAGAACATCTTGGGCTGAATGAAGGTCATGTAGTGCGCAAAGAATACACCGGCGACGCCCGCATATACCGCACTGATGACGAGCGAGGTCATCTTGGACCGGAAGACATCGATGCCGGCGATTTGCGCGGCGAGCTCTTCCTCGCGCACCGCGATCATATTCCGGCCGTGCCGCGATTTGACCAGATTCGCAAGAAACAGCACGGCGACGATGTCGGCGATGAGGATCGCGAGGAAGGAGCTGTTCGAGGGGACGCCCGGCCATCCACGAGCTCCGCCGAAGCGGTTCACATTGTTGAAGATGAGTCGTATGGCCTCCCCAAAGCCCAGTGTAGCGATGCAAAAATAATCGCCCTTGAGATTGAGGCTAATCCTGCCGATGAAATAGCTCACCACGCCCGCAGCTGCCCCACCCCCGACAATGGCCAGGATAAAGGGTAGTCCCATGCCCGCCGGTGTCGATGCCGGCGATGCGCTGATCCACGCGCCGACATAGGCGCCGATCGCCATAAAGCCCGCGTGGCCGAAGGAGAAGAGCCCCGTAAAGCCCGTAAGAAGGCTCAATCCCAGCACGGCGATCATGTTGATGCCCGCAAGCATCAAAATTCCCTGAATATACGTCCAGTCCATGCTGTGCCTCCCTACGCCTTGTCTTCGGTGACTTTGCCCATGATGCCGGTGGGCCTCAGGACCAGTACGGCGATGAGGATCACAAAGGCAATGAGGTCCCTGAACTGGGATGAAAGATAGCCTGCAACAAAGGTCTCGATGATGCCGAGCAGGACGGAACCGAGGACCGCACCCGGGAGGCTCCCGAGTCCTCCGAACACCGCCGCAATGAACGACTTCGTAGTGATGTTGCCGATCTGCGGATACACCGTATATTTCATCCCGAAAAAGACTCCGGCGATACCGGCCAAAAAACCTCCGAGACCGAATACCGTGAGAATTACCTTGTCGGTGTTGACGCCCATGAGCGCGCAGGCTTTGACGTTGTAGGACGCGGCTTGTATCGCCTTCCCGAGCTTTGTCTTGTCGATGAAGAAAATAAGGAAGCTCAAACTCACTGCGGAAATGACGAAGATAATGAGGTCGAGCCGGCCGATCGCAAGGGGCCCCAGCTCGATCGGAGTCTTAGGAAAGACTTCAGGATAGGTACGGAATGTGGGGCCAATGGTCGCGATGACGAGATTTTCGAGCAAAATGGAGGCGCCCATCGCCGAGATGATAAAGTACAAAAAAGGCGCCTTGCGCTCTCGAAGAGGTTTGTACGCGATCCTCTCCACGATGATAGCAACGAGAAGCGTACCGAAAGAGGCAAGCAAAAAGGCAACCGCAAACGGCAGCTTCAGGAGCGTCAGACCGAAAAACCCAAAGTATGCACCGAGCATGATCACGCCGCCGTGTGCAAAGTTCGAGAAGTTCATGATGGAATAGACCAATGAGTATCCGACTGCCATGAGGGCGTAGACAGAACCGATCGAAAGGCCGTTTATCAGTTGCTGGAGAAACTGGACCATAGCGTCCATCCTTTTGAAATAGGATGCAGAAATTATTCGGGAATCATAGAGAAACAAAAGAGGCAACCGGATCCGTCGCCGGTTGCCTCTATGCCACAAAACGCTATTGGGCTGCGTACTTCTCCTGGAATATGTACTGGCCGTTTACGATCTTTAGGATCGCCGCATCCTTGCCCTCGGGGTTGTGAGTCTCGGGGCTGATGTGGATGCGTCCCGTGATGCCCTGCACATCGATCCCTTCGAGCGCCTTGGCGATAGCCTCACCGTTCGGCTTGCCCGCCTTTTTGAGGCCTTCGACGAAGACCAGCACTGCATCGTGCGCGAGGAATCCGTTCAGCTCCGTCTCCTTGCCGTACTTCGCCTTGTAGCGGCTCTTAAAGTCCTGAACCGCAGGGTCGGCGTAGTCGAGGTGATTAACGAAGTAGCTGCCCTCGACAGCCTTGCCGCCCATGGAGATGAGCTGATCCGAAGGCCATCCGTCGCCGCCGAGGAGAGTCGCATTGATGCCGAGGTCCCTCGCCTGGTTGGCCGAGAGCGCCACCTCCTTGAAGAAGTATGGCATGAAGATGACGTCGGGATTTGCGGCCTTGATCTTCGAGAGCTGCGGCCTGAAATCGACGTCGCCCGAGTTGAAGGATTCATCTGCAACGATCGTGCCGCCCTTCTTCTCGAAGTTTATTTTAAAGAACTCGCGGAGGCCTTGCGAATAGTCATCGCTCACATCGTAGAGCACTGCAGCCGTACGGGCATTCAGCTTATCGTAAGCAAACCCTGCGGCAACTGCGCCCTGGTAGGGGTCGATGAAGCAGACGCGGAAATTGTACGGCTTTACCTTACCGTCTTGGACCGTGACCTTTGGGTTGGTCGCCACCGTCGCGATGTCGGGGACCTTCGCCTGTTCGAGGATCGGAGCCATAGGAATCGCGTTGCCCGATGCGTTCGGGCCGATGATTGCCACCACTTTGTCCTGGCCGGTGAGGCGCTTCGTCACGTTGACAGATTCCTGGGCATCGCCTTTGTTGTCGTATCCGATCACTTCGAACTGGTATTTCTTGCCTCCCACCTCGATACCGCCCGCAGCGTTGTATTCTTCGAACAGCATCTTGACGGTGTTGAGCTCGTTCTCGCCCCAGACCGCCTGGTCGCCTGTCAGGGCGCCGAGCCAACCCACTTTGATGACGTTGGAGTCACCGCCACCACCGCACCCCGCCAGCACGAGAGCAACCGCCAGCGCAGCAAATAATACTTTCTTCATGCTTGAATTCCTCCTTGGACCTTGAATATAAGTCCGTGTCATTATAACTGGATAACTATGAAGTCCACAAGTATAAATCCATAAATTTGAACCGGGGCCGGTACATGATCTAGTATCAGTGCGATTCAGAGAGACGGCGCGCATCCGACTTCTCGGAATCTACAACCTGCCCTCGAGCCATCGGCTCACTTCCTCGATTGAAGCGGGAAAACCCTCGATGTGCAGAGCGCTGGCGCTTTCAAGGCCGTTGGCGGCATAGGCAAGCAGCGATTTCGCCGCACAGAGGTGGACGTACACCCTCTGTGCCAGGGGCGCTGTCGCATTATGGTGTTCCCTTCAGCTCCAGAAAGAAGTCGGAGAGCGGGTGCAGCGCGGTTACACCAGGCCCGCACCGCACTTCAGAAAAAACCCAATCGAATAGAGCCTGCGCACCAATATGGAAGGCCAAGCGCTTTTTCGTTGTTGCGCCACAAGGCTCTTGAGAACATTGCCGGCATCTGTAATCGAGGCGACCTGGACGAGAGGCACATCAGTCTTTTCGCAGTTCACCACAGCAAGACCTCCAACTGCGATCTTCTCGGGGCTGACCGCAAGATCATGGCACTTGAAGGGCCCACTTAAGGAGGGAGCCGCGCACGTAGTTAGGCGGCCTTTCCTGAAAGCAGGCCCTTAGATCGATCGACGTGACGAGGTACAGAATCAAGCCCTTCGCTTGCGCGTCATCACGTCGAAGATGACCGCGAGAAGCAAGACAAGGCCGCGGATGATATACTGCAACGAGATGTCGGTGCCGAGGAGATTCATCCCATTCATAAGTGACATGTACACCAGAGCACCCACCAGGGACCCACTGATCGAGCCGATGCCACCTGCCGCCGAAACGCCGCCGATGTAGGCAGCAGCGATCGCGTCCATCTCGAAGAGGGTGCCGGCCTGCGGTGTCGCAGATTTAAGCCTCGCCGTAAACAGGATGCCCGACAGCGCCGACAAAAGCCCCATCGATCCAAAGACCGCAAAGGTGATGTTTTTTACGCTTATACCCGAGAGCTCGGCA
The DNA here is from genome assembly GCA_002435985.1 of Spirochaetaceae bacterium UBA6089. Lineage (GTDB taxonomy): Bacteria > Spirochaetota > Spirochaetia > Treponematales > Rectinemataceae > Rectinema. The sequence continues at coordinate 163 of DIXD01000026.1, read as the reverse complement.
GCCTCGGGATTGCCACCCACCGCGTATATATGCCGGCCGATGACCGTACGGCGAGTGATGAAGTCGTAGATCAACACCACTGCCAGCATGATAACGATGGTCCAAGACATACCATTGTAGCCCGCCAGAATCCAGGTTATAAAACCGAGTACGAGCGAGATGA
>DIXD01000106.1 GCA_002435985.1 Spirochaetaceae bacterium UBA6089 | reverse complement strand
GGTCTTGTCGATCTGTTACACAAGGAATTCCCTACCGAAGAGATAGTTTTCCGTATCGAGGGGTGGAGCTAAGAGATCGACGGAGTATCAGCCAAGGAATCGGGAATATATCTCGCCATCGAGTTCGCCGTCTCAAAAACGTCGACGGCCGACAAAACCGTGTCGGGAAGCATGGCGCAGAGTCGGTCATAGATATATTTCGCAATTCGTTCGGCGCTTGGATCATCCTCGAATTCGGACAATTCATTGAGGTTTCTGTGATCGAGCGACGCATCGAGTACATTTCTGAGCGCGGCCTTGACGATGCCGAAATCGACGAGCATTCCGCCTTCACCAAGTCTTTTGCCGCAGACCCAAACCCTAACCTTGTAGTTATGGCCGTGAAAGCGTTCGCATTTGCCATGATAGTGGACAATTCTGTGGGCCGCGGCAAATTCGGCCTCAACTCGCACATAGTACATGTTCATCTTCTCCTGTTGGAGTGTCGATATTCAATAGTATAGCGGTTTTATTGAATAAAATCTCCCGCTATCAGTCGCGCCGAGACGACCTACGAAGACTTCATTGCAGTGTCCAGTCTTGCGTGATAAGATCAGGACCAATATGCCCAAGCGCTTGTCCGATATCGTCAGTGGTCTGGATTTTCTCGATATACAGGGGAATAGTGGGCAATCCGTGACCGGCCTCTCCTACGACTCCAGAGAATGCAGTCCGGGTTATCTGTTCTTCGCCCTTCCAGGTATTCACAGCGATGGCAAATACTATATTCAGGCTGCAGTCCGGCAGGGTGCCGTCGGGGTCGTGTATGAAGGCATGCTCGATCCTCCCGATGCGCGCACGCTCGAGAAGGTCGCATTTCTGCGCGTCGCCGACTGCCGCTGGGCCATGTCCACCATTTCGAGCATGTTCTACGACAATCCATCGGATTCGCTCTGTGTCATCGGCGTAACCGGAACAGAAGGGAAAAGCACAACCGTATCCCTCATCTATCAGCTACTCAAACTGGCCGGCTACAAGGCCGGTTTCTTTTCCACGGTGATGTCCGACACGGGCGATGGCGAACGACCCAATCCTCGGCACCAGACAACGCCGGAATCCACGGCCGTGCAGGAGATGCTCGCCCAGATGCGCGATCACGGCCTTGCGTTCGCCGTGGTAGAAGCGTCGAGTCATGGCCTTTCGCAGCGGACTGCGCGCCTTGCGCATGTCCACTTCGACATTGGGCTTGTGACGAATGTCACACATGAGCACCTCGAATTTCATGGCACATGGAAACAGTACCGCAGCGATAAGGCCAACCTCTTCCGCCGTCTCGGAGAAGGCGGCCCAAAGCGGCTGATATGCGACAAGGCATGCACTCCGCTGGGCATCATCTGTGCAGACGATCCGAGCGCGGCTTATTTTGCCGGAGAGTCCTCGGCTCCTTATCTGACCTATTCCAGCAAGGGAGTCCCTGCGGATCTGTGTGCATTCGACATCGAGAGCGATCCCGAGGGAACGAATTGTACAATCGAAGGACCCGATCCGGCGCAGAAGGCGACGAGGCTGAGGCTCCTTGCGAGAATCAACCTTCCCGGTGCTTTCAATGTTCAAAACGCCTTGGGCGCTATGCTCGCCGCATCTGCAGCGACAGGCCTGCACTGGAGCCGCTTTGTACCTCTTTTGCCTATGCTGAAGCCCGTCAAAGGCAGAATGCAGCGAATCTTGGCCGGACAACCCTTCGATGTCATCATCGATTATGCGCACACGCCCTCCTCGTTTCGGGAAATTTTGCCTGCACTCCGGAGGGAGCGACAGGGCAGAATCCTCTGCGTATTCGGCTCCGCAGGTGAACGAGACAGGGCAAAGCGTCCTCAGCAGGGACGCATCGCTGCCGACACCTGTGATATCCTCATTCTGACCGACGAGGATCCACGCGGCGAAGATCCAATGGCAATCCTCGAGGAAATCGCCTCAGGGTGCCCCCAACTGCCTAGAGGCGATCGCCTTTTTCTCATACCTGATCGCCCGACCGCAATCCGCGAGGCCTTCTCTCGCGCTGTGCAGGGCGATCTTGTGCTGCTTCTGGGCAAAGGCCATGAGAATTCCATCATCTATGCGGATCACAGCATCCCTTATGATGAAGAAACCACAGCGCGCTCCATCCTTGCAGACCTGGGATTTTGCGCGAAAGGAAAGAAACAATGAAGACTGTTGCTGTATTGTATGGCGGAAAATCCGGCGAACATGAAGTATCCCTCATCTCTGCCGGCAGTATCATCGCCCACCTCGACAAGACAAAATATTCCATCGTCCCTATCGGCATCACAAAAGAAGGAGAATGGTACTTACAGACGCTGCCGCAGTGGGCGTACACGCCGCCGGAACAAGGGCTCATGCGCGCACTGCCTGAAATCGAAAAAACCAGCCGGGTCATTGCAGTGCCGGGAAGAGGCCTATGGCTCGAAACGGAAAAGCGTCTTCAAAACCTCGAGATCGACATTGTATTTCCAGTATTGCACGGGACATTCGGTGAGGACGGAACAGTGCAAGGCCTTCTCGAAACTGTCGACCTCCCTTACGTCGGCGCGGATGTGCTGGGGTCAGCGGTCGGCATGGACAAGGAAATATCGAAACGCCTCTGGCTGTCGGCAGGACTTCCTATAGTCGACTATATTTCAGTAAGGAGAGAGGATTTATCCGATAAAAATTATCAAACTCTCGTCCGCAAAGTCGAAACGAGGTTCGGCTGGCCTTGCTTTGTGAAGCCCACGTGTTCCGGCTCATCGGTCGGCACTTCAAAAGTGAATCATCCAGAGGCATTGAAGGCGGCTCTTCTCTCCGCGCTGCGCTGGTCTGAGCGAGCCCTCGTCGAGGCCTTCATAGAGGCGAGGGAAATCGAGTGTGCGGTGCTCGGCAATGAGAGTCCCATAGCCTTTCCACCCGGAGAGATTATCCCTTCTCATGAATTCTATGATTATGAGGCGAAATACAAGGATCCTCACGGGGCTTCACTTCTGATTCCTGCCCCTCTTTCGGAAGAGACGAAGAATCGAATTATGAGCATAGCGATCTCAGCCTATAAATATGCATCGATTAAGGGCATGGCGCGCGTGGATTTCTTTATCGAGAAAATGACCGGAGCCGTGTTTCTGAACGAGATCAACACCATACCCGGCTTTACCGCCATCTCAATGTATCCACGGATGTGTATACATGCTGGTCTTGCGTATATCGATTTGCTCGACAGACTGATCGAGCTCGGCATAGAGGAGTATGGAGCCAAGCGGGCACTCGAGTACGATTTTTCAACGACCTAGCGATGAGATGGCCTACCGAGACCTGACTGCATAATTATTTATTATACTTGTAATTATTATTAGTACTTCCGTGCCGAATCTCCTCGGGGTATAATGTAAAAGTTCCCCTGTGGGACTATGCTCCAGACGGAGCTTCTATTCTTTCGAAGGAGGTTATATGAATTCTCAGGATTATATCGCTCTGGACAATCGCTATGGTGCACACAACTATCACCCAATTCCTGTTGTCATCTCGCGCGCCAAAGGATGCAAAGTCTGGGATCCGGAGGGCAGAGAATATTATGATTTTCTCTCCGCCTACTCCGCAGTGAATCAAGGGCACCTGCATCCTCACATCGTAGAGGCCGCGACGGCACAACTTGGGCGTGTCACGCTCACTTCCCGAGCTTTTCACAACGACAAGATGGGGCCATTTTTGCAGAAGCTCTGCGACTATACCGGCTATGAAAAGGCTCTTCCGATGAACACGGGTGTCGAGGCCGTGGAGACGGCGATCAAGGCCGCCAGGCGCTGGGGTGTAGAAAAAAAAGGGCTCGAGAACGGCAAACAGACCATTATCTGCGCCACCGGCAACTTCCACGGTCGCACGCTCAGCGCGATTTCCATGTCCAATGATCCTGAATCCTATATCAACTATGGCCCATATGTTCCGGGCTTCATAAAAGTGCCGTTTGGCGATGCCGAGGCGGTGCGCACATCCATCGACGAGAACACCGTAGCCGTCTTGGTGGAGCCTATTCAAGGAGAAGCCGGTGTCGTCATTCCCCCTGAGGGCTACTTGGTCGAGCTACGAAGAATCTGTTCCGAGGCAGGAATCCTGCTGATCTTCGACGAAATCCAGACCGGTTTGTGCAGGACTGGTCGGCGTTTCGCCTGGCACTATGAAAACGCCAAGCCCGATATTATGTGTTTGGGAAAGGCCTTGGGCGGGGGTATCATGCCGATCTCCGCCATCGTGGCAGACCACGAGGTCATGGATGTCTTTACTCCAGGCACTCATGGATCGACCTTCGGCGGAAATCCGCTTGCAGGAGCGGTCGGCATCGCTTCGATAGAAGTGCTGGAAGATGAACACCTCGAAGAAAAGGCCATCGTGCGTGGCGAGCGCTTCAGGGAGGTAATCGCCGCCGTCAAATCCGATAAAATTCGTCGTGTACGTGGCAAAGGGCTCCTCAATGCCGTCGTGTTTGAAGAGGGCTTCGATGCCTATCCCACTTGCCTCGCACTCAAGGAAAAAGGCATACTTGCCAAGCAGACACACGGGAACATCATTCGTTTTGCACCTCCGCTCGTCATCTCCGCAGAGGAACTCGAAGATGCGCTCGAAAGGATTACCTCTGTTTTGAAGAGTGTCTAGCATTCAATGTAGGGCAAAGAGGGCGATGAAGACATTCCAAACCATGCTCAAACACCTGTACATCGTAGTCTTTTTCATTGCCTTTGTGTGTGCGGCGTGGCTCGTGGCACTTCAGCGGCAGGAAATTCTCCAGGCATCTGTGCCCATAGAGAACCGAACGGTCATCCTCGAAAACTCTTCGGATAAAAGCGAGACGCCCTCTCCAAGCACAATGCAACAGCGGGCAGCCATTACCCCTCTTCCGGGAGAGCTCTTTCTCAAGACAATCGACATCAACCTCGATGACGATGAAGATTTCGAGCAGATCATTGTGTCCAAAAAGGGCCCTTCGAGCACTTCGCTGGAGATTGTCGTAGCCGATTTTCTCTCTACTCTTGGTATCTATTCACGATACTTCGATGGGGCTGTGGCCGCCACAAAGCTGGACAGTATCATCGTACAGACCATGGATATGACCACAGATGGCCTTCCAGATCTCATTGTGCAGGGGCTCGACGAATTCAATAACCAAACGCTCACGGTATTTCAAAGGTCCCAAAATCGGGGCTATGCGAGTATCTTCTCTGGTACCGGCACCGACATCA
>DIXD01000014.1:3453-5706 GCA_002435985.1 Spirochaetaceae bacterium UBA6089 | reverse complement strand
CAGGAGCGGCGCTCGGTTTGTTTGCCGCGGAATTTTTCATACCGAGCCCGAACACCTGCTGCGTCTTTTCTATTGTGGTATGTCTCATATCGAAACCCTTGCCGCCGCAACGTCTCGAAGAAATTCTTCTATTAAAAACTGAGTATCGCGGGGCCCCGGGCAGCCCTCGGGATGAAACTGCACGGCCCTGAAGGGGCCTTGTGTCGATCGTATGCCTTCCACAGTTCCGTCGTTCCCGTTGAGGAACCATGGCTCCCAGCCGGGCGGCAGGGAATCCTCGCGGATGGCGTAGCCGTGGTTCTGGCTCGTGATGTAGCAACGGCCGCTTTGTAGTTCGACCGCAGGTTGGTTCTGGCTGCGGTGTCCATATTTGAGCTTGTAGGTGTCCGCTCCTGCGGCGAGCGCCATGAGCTGCACCCCAAGGCAGATACCGAATATCGGATGCGGTTCTGCGAGCGCGCGGCGGAGGTGGGCGATGGTCTTTGTGCAGGCCTTCGGATCTCCGGGGCCGTTCGACAGAAAAAGGCCGTCGTATTCTATGCTGTCCAGAGGATAGTCCCAGGGAAGGCGTATCACGTCCGCCCCCGCGTCCAGAAGGATGCGCAGGATATTGGCCTTGACGCCGCAGTCCACGAGCGCGATTTTCGGGGCGCCGGGCCTGCCTTCGTACCGAACGACCTCGCCGGGAGAGACCAGTTTCACCGGGGCATGAGCCTTGAGTTCGTTTTGGATGGGTTCTTCTGTCCCCTCTATCAGGATTCGCCCTCGCATCACGCCACTCTCACGCAAAAGCCGTATAAGCTTCCGCGTATCGATGCCCGCAATGCCGGGTACGCCTTCGGCATCGAGCCATTCTGAAAAGGAGTATGTCGCCGTATAGTGACTCGGCTCCATCGAGGCTTCCGCGACGACGACAGCGCTCGCCTGGATTCTCTTCGATTCGAAGTTAAGAGGGATGCCCTGCGCGTTTGTCCGAAGTGCCGGTACTCCATAGTTTCCGATGAGAGGATAGGCGAATACAAGAATTTGTCCGCAGTATGACGGATCGGTCAGGGACTGAGTGTAACCGACCATGCCGGTGGAAAAGACTACTTCCCCCTCGACGGAGATTTCGGCGCCGATGGAGATTCCTTCGAATACTGTGCCGTCTTCCAGAATAAGGTGTGCGGATGTATGCGTTCGAGATGTGTGCATTCGAGATGTATGCGTTTGGGACATAGAGCTCCTTCAAAAGCCGGCTCACAGCGGCTCGCAGCTTTTTGAGAAATTATCCGCTTTTAATGAATATTTCAAGTAGTATATGCAAAATAAAGCGACATATTTACATAAAATTGCATATTTTGTCATCGCTATGTGTCCTCATTAGAGGAGCGCATCCATCAAGGTCATATAGACCGGAATGCTTATCATCGAGGCGACCGTGGTCAGCGAAGTGCCGACCGCCGCGTATTCGGTGTCGGCTTTATAGGCTGCTGCGAGGATGGGCGTCTGCGTCATCGCCGGCATGGTAGCCTGCATGAGGAAGACCTGCTTCATCAAGAGAGGAAACTCGAACCACCGCAGCACGAACGCCATCAGCGCCGGCGTCGCGACGAAGCGTCCCACGAGCACCGCAATGTAGTCTTTTTCGAATTTCAGCTTTTTCCACTCCACGCGTGCGATCACGATGCCGATGAACAGCATGGACAGGGGCGTCGTCATGTTCCCCAGATATCTGCAGCTGTCCATGATCGACTTCGGAAGCTGTACGCCCAGCAGGATCAGTATCACCGCGACAAGGAACCCGAGGAGCGGCGGCGAAAGAATACGCCTGAGTCCCGACGGCGAGAGGAGCGAGGGTTTTTGGCTTTTGTTTCGGACGGCGCCGTCGACTGCAATCCCATACACGCCCACTGTCCAGAACAGCGTCGTGTTCGCGATGTAATACAGAAGCGCGAAGGGCAGGCTCGCGTCGCCAAAGAGAAGGAGGTTGACCGGTAGGCCTATAAAGACCGAGTTCGAAAGCGCAAACATCGACTGAAACGTGCCCCGCCGCTCCCTTTTTACGCGGAGCAGGGCTGCGACCCCCATGGCCACAAGATAGCTCGCGATCATGACCACGAAGGGAACAGGCAGGCCTGGCAGCATCGAGAGGAGCTTCGCTCTGTCGTATCCGCCCATCAGATTCGAGATCATGTAGGAGGGGAGAGCCACATCGACGACAAGGCGGGAGATGAGACTCCCCGCATCACGCTCGAACCACCGTGCCTTTGC
>DIXD01000014.1:0-3379 GCA_002435985.1 Spirochaetaceae bacterium UBA6089 | reverse complement strand
GTTCATCAGGAACATGAGCGGCACATCGACCGTGGTCTTGCGGAACAGCGAAATGGCGAGCGCGCGCTTGCCCTGACCCGTCGCCTGGAACATCGTGGTGATGAGGTAGCTGATGGCCATCATGGGCGTCATGAGGCAGAGAATCCTCAAGAAGGCCGCACCCAGCCGAATGGTCTCCGCATCGTCGATGAAGATGCCGACGATATGCTCGGCAAAAATTTCGAATACGGCGATGCAGAGAAGCGAGAAACTGACCGCAAGGACGCGCGCAAATCTGTTCATCTCGCGTACCCGGTCGAATCGCTTTGCTGCATAATTGTAGCCGATAAAAGGAAGAACGCCCTGCGAAATGCCTAGCGTCACGTTCATGGGGAGCATGTCGATCTTCTTGACGATGCCGACTGCGGCGAGGGCGGTCGAACCGTAGTCGGAGGCGAGGTTGTTCAGCACGGTGTTGGATGTGAGCGACAGAAGCGTTTGAAGTGACGCAGGGAGCCCTACGGATGCTACCTTGCCTGCGATGCGCAGATTCTGGTCGTACTTCCGCGGTACGAGGGAGATGATGGTGTTCCCCTTCTTGCGGTAAAGATAGAGAAGAAAATAAGAGACAGAGGCGCAGTTCGAAATCAGCGTCGCGATGGCGGCCCCTTTCACCCCAAGGCCGAAAGCCATGATGAATATCGGGTCGAGAATGATGTTGAGAATGCCCCCAAAGGACATGCCGATGCTCGCTTGCTTCGCACCTCCCTCCGATCGGACTAGATGGCCGAAAAGCATCCCCAAAATCGTCGGCACACTCCCGACGATCAGAATCCATACGATGTACTCGCTTGCAAATTCGTAGGTCTCGTCGTTCGCCCCGAGCAGGAGAAGCAAAGGCCTCTGGAAGATGAGGACAAGCATCGAAAGGATCAGGGCGGTGATCACCGCAGCAAAGATGCAGAACGTTGATGTCTGCCTGGCCCTGGCAGGCTGGCCGGCGCCCAGAAATCTCGAGATGACGCTGCTTCCGCCCACACCGAAGAGGTTTGCGACCGCAGTCAGCATGGTGTAGGCCGGCAGCACGAGCGAAATTGCGGCGACTTTCCGCGGGTCGCCCATCTGACCGACGAAGAAGGTATCCGCAAGGTTGTAGACCATCGTCACGAGCTGGCTTATGACGGTGGGGACGGCGAGGTTCGCGACGGCCGTAGGAATCGGGGCGCTGCGGAATATTGCTATCTTTGTGGTATCGTGCGATGGACAGGTGTCTATGGTTTTCTGCTTGGCCTCTTTCAAAGTGCTTTAACCACCTTTCTTGCCGGATTCACTCGTGTGAAGATACATACGTGGGCGCTGGGCCACAACGCTTCAGCTCTCAACGAATTACTGAAGGTACCCCAACCACTGCTGTTGACGCTCGATCATCGTCTCGACAAGCTCGGGGACGCGCGCACACACGGGCACCACGGGGTTGACGAGCAGCGCCTGAATCGCCAGATCCTTGCTCTTGCGGAGGATCGCCTCGGCGGTGAGATCGTAGACGCCCGTATAGTTGCGGAGGAGGGCGGCGAAGCCTCTGGGATAATCCGGGAATGCGATACCCTCGATGCCCTTCTCGGATACGCGGGCCGGTACTTCCACGGCCACGCTTTCCGGCAGGCTGGGAATAAGGCCTGCGTTCATCAGGTTCACCGCAGCTTCCTCATACCCGGAATTTCCGAGTATGCCCTCGATGATGGGCACCACTCGCTCCTTGACCCTGAGTTCGATCGTGGGCGTGAGCATGCGCAGAGAAGCACGGTACAGCATGTAGAAGTCGAGTATCCCCTTATGGTCCGCAACTTCGTGTGCCCACTGGATATATTCTCCGATGTGACTGTCCAACGTGATGGGCAAAAGGTGGAAGCGTTCGAGTATCTGACGGAAGAGACGCCGGTCTGACCATTGCCTCGACGAGATCGTCCGCCCGATGTCCGGCATGGCGGTTTTGCCTTCTGTCTGAGGAATCTTGCCGGTGGTTTGGATGTATTCGAGGATGTCGGAGTACCCCGGCAGGTTTTCGAAGAACGCAGGTGCCTTGGCCAGGATATCGGGGTAGGCATCTGCCCCTGTATCGCGGTATCTGGCGGAGACGAGCACGCTGAAGTGGTTGAGGCCTGCGGCCCTGAGTGCCAGTCGCTCGAAGGGCACGCCGAGCATAGCCGGCAGATAGCGCTCGAGCGAGGAGATCTCGTGGCAGAGGCCTATGAATTTCATTTGAGGAAATTTTCGTAAGACCGTGGTGGTAATCGCCGTCATCGGGTTCGAGAAATTGAAGATCGTGGCCTCGGGGCAGAGCTCGGCACAGTCCTGGCAGATATCGAGAATGGGCGGGACGATGCGGAGAGCATGGAAAAGTCCACCTGGCCCGCCGTTTTCGCCGTAGACCTGCGGAATGCCGTACTGCAGGGGGATCATCCAGTCTTGATCCCAGAGCTCGAATCGGTTTCCCACCTCGATAGAGATGATGACAAAGTCGGCGCCCTTGAGCGCCTCGCGGCGATCTGTATGCGCCGAGAGCGAAAAATCGAGGTTGTGGGCGGCGACAAAGGCTTTGCCCGCCTGGAGCACACGGCTCAGCGACGCTTCGTTGATGTCCACGAGCGCGATATGTGAGCCCTTCAGGAATGCGCTCGAGAAGATGTCGCCGAGTGTACCGAAGCCGAACTGCGCACTGCCTGCGCCGATAAGCACGAGTTTCATCGCGTCTTCCTCCGTAATTCTTTTTCGTGAAAGTGATCCGGCAATTTATGTCCGCCCGAGATATTTCTGTTTCCACAGGGGACCAAAAATCGCCTCGAGTTCTGTATCGTAATGTAGCATGGCCTTCTGATATTGTGGATCCCTTAGGGCCTCGGCCGCGGCCTCATCTATGGGTTGGGGGTGGGTCTGTTGCAGGATGTCGAGCATGTCGGCGTAATGATCGCGCATAGGACAGGGTAAAACCCAGTTGCCCGTGTACGTATCGCCACTCATGGCGTAGTTTTTTTGCCACTTTTGGAGAGACTCGAAATAGGGTGAAGTCAGCACCTCGCTCAGCTCTCCTCCGCGCGCGTAGATCTCGTTGATGTTACCCGCGGCGTAGGGGTTGAACACGCAGGGTGTCACATGGCCTGACCAGTCGATATACAGATACCCGCCGCCGCGCATTCTACCTGCCGAGATACACCCATTGCTCATGGTTCCGCCGTTCCAGAAGTCGGCGATGAAGTATTTTTCATCTTTTATGAGGCTGAACATACGGTTGTACATGTCGAAGCGCTGTTGGGCGGTCGGCATCAGGTCCATCGAGGCGCGGCCGATCGGCATAAGCTGGAAAATCCAGAAATAGAGGGCGCCGAGCTTTGTGTAGAATTCC
>DIXD01000058.1:385-4493 GCA_002435985.1 Spirochaetaceae bacterium UBA6089 | reverse complement strand
GCGACACCAAGCTCGAAGTCAGATATCCAACAAGGAGCCCCATAATGAGCACCGTGACGACTTGTTCGAATTTTCTCGAGATGAGGAGAATAATGACGAGCACCATGGCCGCGCCGACGCTCGCCGCAATGACAAGGAGAGTATAGCCGAGCGGCGGCAAGTTCCCGAGAATGGCGCTGCCCTGGGTGCCGATGCCCTGTGCCCCGGCGCCTACGGCCCCCAGGGCTCCGCCGGCAAACATCAGCACCGCCACGCCGATCGACGCGCCCGCCCCGATGCCGAGGGAGTCCGGGGCTGCGAGCGGATTCCGGAAGATCGACTGCAGCACGAGGCCTGCCACCGAGAGGCTCGCGCCGGCCAGCACTGCGGTGAGCATCTTAGGCAGACGAAAGACGAAGATGATCGTCGCCCACTCCGGGCGCGGCGCTCGCCCGACGAGCGTTTTCCAGACTTCGGCCAGAGGAATGCGCACAGAGCCGATGGCGATGTCGAGGAGCGCAAGAAGGACTGCGCATGCGCCAAGCGCTGCGAGAAGACCGGCAGGTCCAACATGCCAGACTCGCCCAATACGCTCGGCGCGCTCACCCCACGGTGCAGGCCCACCACGCCTCGCAGGCCCATCATGCCCAACACCCCCGGCGCGCCCACCCCGCGGCGCAAACCCGGCGCTCCCACCAGGCCCTGCGCGCCCACCCCGCGGCGCACGACCTACCCGTCGATCTTCGACTTCTGTGCTTTTATTCATTTAATTTCTTATAGTAATTAAATTTATGATCAGGCAGCAGCTCCGGATGAAAGATCGCTATCATATCCTCGAGCACAAGGTTAGGGTTCATCACTGCAGACTCGAAGTAATCGTTGCCGCCCTTTGGCGACATGCGGAGCTCGTTTGTCCACACCTGCCCTTTTTGAAGCACCGGCAACACCGAAAAGCGCGGGTCGAGCGCCCGGACATCGGCGAGCCGCTTTGCCCCATAGACTGGATTCAGCCATACGTCGGCCCTGAGCGCGCGCTCGAAGACCGCCTCGATCGAGAGATTGAGGCCGCCTGTGCTCTTGTTGTCCGACCACAGATAATCGCCTCCCGCGTCCGCAATGAGCCTCGCCATGTAGCTTTGGCCACCGGACACCGTCCATACTCCCTGAAAAGGACCATTGACCAGCACCCGAGGCCGCGTCGCAGACCCTGCAGCGAGCGTTTTCAAGGTATTGTATGCTTTGGCGATTGCGTTTACGCGCTCTTGAGCTCGCGCTTCCTTATTGAAAAAAGCCGCGATGAACACTGCCCACTGCGCGCGTGCGATGGGATCCTGTTCGTTCCAGTCGGCGAGCAGCACGACAGGCAGGCCAGCCTCCTGCATCTTGGGGAACGTGTCCCACTCGTTGCCTACGCCGAAGTTGAAGATGACATCGGGCTTGAGTGCGATGAGCCGCTCGATATCGGGCATCCAGTTCTTTGTAGTCTCCACCACCTTGCCTGCATCGATGCGATCGCGGAGAGCCGGACTGTACACGTAATCGGCATTGTCGACGCCCACGACAGTGTCGAGCTCGCCGATCGTTTCGAGCGCAGGGATATACGTGGTCGAATAGAGCACGACGCGCTGCACAGGAACTTGGATGAAAAGGTCGGCCTTGACTCCGGCAGGTGCCTGCGAGCCGCGTGGATAGAGCACATAGGTTCGACTCGCGTCTGCACCGGGCCAGAGCTTCGAAACCGTCAGAATCTTGTAGTCGTTCTTCTGCTCGATCCGAAAATTCGGCTGTTGCGCCGAGACTGCAGAAATCGAAATGTGAAGCAATAAAAGGAGAATACCGACAATCCGTCGCATATCCGTCTCCTCCCACCGAAGAGTAAGGATGCTGCGGCTCCTGGCAGGTTTCCTGGCTTGCCGGCCGCGTCCCTTGTCTATGGACATCGGGACCCTTCGCTCGATCCTCCTTCCCGGCCCGTGAGCGGAACCAGTGGATCAGACAGAAGGCGCACTCTTCCGAACGATGAGTGCCACACCCATGCCTGCGGCGGAACATTCCGCCGGATTGAACGAATACCGGCTCACAGTAGCGGGGGCTGCAACGGTCTTGCACCGTCTTCCCTTTTCCTCTCGCCAGCGACGCTGGACAGAGAGGCACCATGGAGCGCGTAGAACATCATTGTAGACGATATTTTTGTTCTTGACTATCGGAAGAGGCGGTCTTCACTCGTCCAGGAAGGCCATCTCCTCGGGGCGCGCGACGACGTGCGGCGCGTTCTCTCCGAGAATGGCCTCGATCTCCTCGGAGCGCTTTCCCAGCACGGCGCGGAGCTCGGCGGAGGAGAAATTGCTGATGAGCTTCACGATGTTGTTGACGAGCACCACCGTGTCGCGCCCGAAGTCGCCTTCGACCGCCACGACGCCGCGCGGCAAGAGCGAATTTCGCTCCCGAATCGCCGCCATAGCCCCCTCGTCGATGGTCAGCCGGCCGCGCGGCTGCGAATTCTTGAGCCAGCGAATGCGATTCTTCAGCGCATGGGCTGCGTCGAAGAGCGTGCCGAGAGGCTCGCCTGCAGCCACGCGTCGGATAACGTTCGGCTCCCGGCCGTGGGCGATGACCACCCGGCATCCCGCGTCGCGCGCGATGGCGACCGCAGCAAGCTTTGTCTTCATCCCGCCGGTGGAGAATTCCGAACCACGGCCCCCGGCGGCCGCCAGGTGCTCGTCGGAGAGCTCTTTCACGTAGGGAATGGGTTTGGCGTTGGGGTTCTCGCGTGGATCGGCGTCGTAGAGCGAGTCGACATCGGAGAGGATGATGAGCAATTCGGCGTCGATCTTGCTCGCCACATAGGCCGAAAGCCGGTCGTTGTCGCCGAAGGCATTGCCGATCTCCGCGGTCGAGACAGAGTCGTTCTCGTTGAACACCGGTATGACGCGGCACTCGAGCAGGGTTTCCACGGTCTTGCGGAGGTTGAGGTAGCTCGTGCGGTCGTCCCACTCGTCGCGGGTGACGAGGAGCTGGGCGGCCGAAAGCCCGAAGACGCCGAACGCGCGCCGGTATTCCTCCATGAGGATGGGCTGACCGACCGCCGCGCAGGCTTGGCGCATGCGCACCTCAGTGATGCGCTTGGTGAGCCCGAGTTCGCGCGCTCCCATGCCGATGGCTCCCGAGGTGACCAGAATGAGCTGTTTGCCGGCCTTCACAAGATCGGCGAACTGCTCGGCCACATGGTACATGTAGGCAGTATCGATGGTTCCTCTTGTCGAGTGCGACTGGGCCTCGCGCAGCATCTCCTCATCCGAAAGGAAGCCCTTGCCGTCGGGGTTGAAGGTGCGCGTGAGGCGGCCTAGGCTCGAGGCGGGCCTGGTGAGGGTGGCGGTGCCGATTTTTACGACGATTCGGTTGGCGTTTGCGAGTGTGGCGCGCGCGGCGGCCGCATCGGAGCTCGCATTGGAATTTTGGGGCGATTTCATAGGTTTCTCACCTGTCCTTTCGATTGCTGCCGGCGGATTCCTCGTCCAAGGGCAGGTCTTTGTGCAGAAAATGTCGCCTGCCCGATGCGTAATCCGCAACGATGTGCCCCTGGCCCTCGAGCAGCCACTTGTAGGTCAACAGCCCCTGTAGGCCCATGGGCCCGCGGGCGTGGAGCTTGCCGGTCGCGATGCCGACTTCGGCGCCGAGCCCATAGCGGTAGCCGTCGGCGAAGCGCGTACTCACATTGTGGTACACCGACGAGGAGTCCACTTCGTTCAAAAAGCGCCGTGCAGCTTCGGGCGAGGAGCACACGATGCTGTCGGTGTGCCCGCTTCCGTAGCGGTTGATGTGGGCGATCGCTTCATCGAGCGAGTCCACGATCTTGACCGCCATACGCAGGTCCAGGTACTCGACCGACCAGTCGTCGTCGGATTTCAAAGAATATGGCAGGGATGTTCCCTCTGCGAAGGCTTTTTCGAGCATCGTGGCGGTGCGCTTGCAGACGTCGAGGACGACGCCGGCGCGCGACAGAGTGCTCAGAAGCGGCACAAGACCTTTCTCCGCATAGCGCTCGTGGACGAGCAGCACTTCGGCGGCATTGCAGGTTGCGGGATACTGCGTCTTCGAGTCCAGCACGATTTTTTCGGCCATTGTGGGG
>DIXD01000058.1:0-245 GCA_002435985.1 Spirochaetaceae bacterium UBA6089 | reverse complement strand
CGAGCGATGCCATCTGCACGAGCGCATCCGGGCGGCTTTCGAAGATCATTGCGATGAGGCCGATAGGGCAGCTGATCCTCCGGAGCACAAGGCCTTCGTCAAGAAGGCGTGCCTCGAGGACTTTCCCGACAGGATCGGGCATGGCGAGGAGGTCCCGAATACCCGACAGCACCTCTTGCAGCTTTTTTTCATCGAAGAGGAGGCGCTTCAAAAGTGGTGCGGCAAAGCCCTCCGCGCGGGCCTTT
>DIXD01000039.1 GCA_002435985.1 Spirochaetaceae bacterium UBA6089 | reverse complement strand
GGCACTCTTTGCCCGCGCCACATTCGGACTGATGCTTGGTGTGCCGAAACGCAGATACTTGTAGGGATGCACATCGAGAGCGTTTTGATACCACCCTTGAATGTAATCAGTGTCGATGACCGAAGCGGCGAAGTTGTGGTAGATGGGAAGGCAGGCCGCGCTCTGCAAAAGTTGGGTCTCGGCCTGCGAGAGGAGGGACGGGCGCTCATCCTCACTCGCATTGTAGGATTGATTCATGAAGTCCATGTATACTGGATCGTCGTAGCCCGCAATGTTGAGAGGTGCGCCGCTGGTCCACATCTGGAGGAAGGCTTCGGGATCGGCAAAGTCGCCGATCCATGTCTCATGTGCAAGGGTAAAGGAGCTACTCTCCGCGCGACTTCCGATGGTCTCGTAGTACAAAGCCGGCTCCAGGGGATCCAGTGAAACCTTCAGGCCAAGCGCTTTCTCCCATTCGGTTTTGAACACTGTTGCGATCGTGCGGGGCGTCTCATAGTCGGCGAAGGCGATGACAATCTCCGGAAGGCCTTCGCCGTTGGGATAGCCTGCCTCGGAGAGTAGCTTCAACGCCTCGTCACGGTCTGCTTTCTCTATGCCCTTTGTCTTCGAATATCCAGGAAGTGGCAGAACGAGCGTCTTGGCGGGCAGTCTGTACACATCACCGCTACGGAGAGTATCCCATGGTAGAAGGAGAGCAAGCGCACGCCTTACCTTCTGGTCGTTCCAGGGCGCAGAACGACAGTTGAAAAACCAGTAATGCGTTGAATAGATGGGAAAGACCTGGATCGCGGTCTGCAGTAATATCTCCTCATACATGCCTGGACCGTTGAGCCAGTGCACATGCCCCGTATTGAACAGCGAGGTGACCGAGGCGTCGTCATCGGTGAACATCATGCGCAGCGTGGGGATGCTGACGTTCTGGGCATCCCAGTATTGATCGTTCTTTTCGAGCACGAGCTCGGTGTCCGTCATGGAGACTGGCTTGTAGGGACCATTGACGGGGTAGGGAATCGCTGTACTCCAGTCCTTTACGCTCAGCATCGAAGGGTGGATGACGGAAAAGGAGTGATGGCAGAGAAGCCGCGTGAAATAAGCGACAGGTCGCAGTAAGGTCACCTCGAGGGTTTGAGGATCTATTGCCTTGATGCCCACATGCTCCGGATTTCGGTCCCTTCCTGTGCGGTAGTCTTTCGCGCCTGCAATGACGTCAAAGAACGTGGCATAGTCTGCGTTCAAGTCGAGCATCCTGAGCCAAGATCGCACGAAATCCTCGGCACCGATGGGCTTTCCGTCCGACCAACGCGCATTTTGTCTGATGGTGAAGCGGTACACCTTTTTGTCGGCCGAGCGCTCCCAGGATTGGGCAAGCGCTCGCACCGGCTCGAGCGACTGAGGATTATAGGTAAACAAGCCTTCATAGAGCGCTGTATGAATCTGTGCCTCGTTCGAAAAAAGTGCCTGCTGAGGGTCGAGTTCCGGTAGTTGTGCGCCGTACACCGTGACGAATTCCGTTTCCTGCGCCGAAAGTGGCGCAAGGATGATGGCTATCGCGAAGACAGCCAGCGAAAGTCTTGAGTTCATGGGTACAAGTATGCGATAAAATAGCGTGGAAGGCAATCGACATGGGTCTTGAAAAAACGTTTACCCCCGAGCGTCTCGTCGTAGGCGTGCTCTCGTCCGACGAGACGGCGGAGCACGCTGCCCTGGATGCGATGGTCGAGCTCTATGGGGCCCTGTGTTTTCGATCGGAAAGAGAGCCATTCCTGTGGACCATGTACTATTGCCCCGAGATGGGAGAGCATATCCTTCGCTCCTACTGGAGCTTCGAACGGCTCGTCGATCCTTCTACCCTGGCGGCGATCAAGCATACCACAGATACAATCGAACAAAAGCTCGCCGAGAATGGTTCGCGAAAAGTAAATCTCGATCCCGGCCTGCTTGGTACTGCACGATTCTGCCTCGCCACCACCAAAGACCGCTCGCACCGCATCCCTCTTGCGGGCGGAATTTATGCCGAATTGACCTTGCTGTTCAAACACGGCGAGTTCAAGGCGCTTCCGTGGACATATCCCGATTGGGCGTCGGAGCCTGTTCGGAGGATGCTGGGGGAACTGAGGGGAGGTCTCTTGGCGGATCTACGGCGCCAGCATTTTCTGTAACATTCGGAAACCTGAACTCGAAGAGGGAGCCCTCTCCAGCCCAGCTCTCGGCGCGGACCGTTCCGCCGTGGGCGAGCGCGATGTGTTTCACGATGGCGAGCCCGAGTCCAGAGCTGCCGCTCGGTGGTGAGTGAGATATGCCGCTGCCGCTCACGCTGCTGCGAACTCTGTCGGCACGGTAGAAGCGCTCGAAGATGTGGGCCAGGTCCTTTGGGGCTATGCCTGCGCCGAAGTCCCTCACGCGCAGGACAACATCGTGGTCTTCCTGAGAGACGCTGACAAGAATTTTTTCGTGAGAGCCGGAATGTTGCACGGCGTTGGCCATGAGATTGAATGCCGCCTGCTCTATCAAGCCGGGGTTCGCGTACACTTTCAGATTCTGAGGACAGTCGAGTTCGATGGCTCCGGAATCGACATATTGGAGCCGCAGGGTACGGACGGCCTCAGCCAACACCGACCTGAGAGGAAATCTTTCTTTTACGATCCATGAGGCTGGATCCTGTTCCAGCTTGGCCAGCATGAGGAGATCCGCGACGATGCGTTCCATGCGTGCGGCCTGGTGGCCTATCACCCTTGCCCAGCTGTGGCATTCTTCATCTATCTCTGCCCCATCGAGTAGTTCAGCATATCCTTTTATGATCTGGACGGGAGTACGGAGCTCATGGGACACGTTCGCTACGAAATTCTTTTTCAGTAGCTCCATCTTTTTAAGTGAAGTGATATCGTTGATCACGATGACGACGCCGTCCGTATCTCCCACGCGGAACCGCCTGCCCTTGGCGGTGAGGATCAGCTCATGGTTGTCTTTTAACATAGAAAATTGATCAAGAAAGGCATGACCTTCTTTGAGGCAGGTCTCTATGATTCCGATGATGGGGGGCGCTTTAAAAAAGAACGATTCCGCCGTCGGAACTACCGCAGACTTAGGAAGCTCAAAGAGCCGATAGGCCGCCATGTTCGCGGCCAAAAGCTCGTTTGGCGCCCGGATGGCGATGATGGCTTCTTCTGTCGCATCGAAGATGGACTGGAGCCGCTCCGCGAGCTCGGAGACTTCGCGCGAACGAGCATTCAGATTCTCGGCGATAAGGCTGAGGTTTTGCTCTATTTGGGCGAATTGGTCGGCGATATCCAGCGCTCGACCGGCAGATTGGGGCGCGAGTTTAGAGGCGAGCGCAACGAGCGGCTCTTGGTACAGGACATTCAGATGCATGGTAAGAGCGGTTAAGAGAAGGATGCCCAGCACCAGAAAGACGATCAGCGCAAGCGGTATACTATAGATATTTGCTATAAAAAAGGCTATCAATCCAGAGCAGATGAGGCCGAGCACTCCCCAATACAGGGAACGTCTCGCGCTCGCTGGAAAATGTACAGAGAAGGCTTTTATGGTTTTCATTCGTCCTTGAATCGGTAACCGACCCCCCTCACTGTCTCTATAAGAACACCCTTTTCGCCCAACTTACGTCGGATGGCCAGTATATGCACGTCGACAGAGCGCTCCGTTACCGCCACATCGCCGCCGCGGATTTCTGCGATCAGTCTTTCTCTGGAAAAGACACGGCCCGGGTTTTTCATCAATAGCTCGAGAATCGAGAACTCTGTCGCGGAAAGATCGACGATGTCGTTCTCATTCCGGACTTCATGACGGCTCGAGTCGAGCAGAATGCCCATCTTTTGTAGGCGAGCGCCGGCGTCTTCGGTCGGGGCGCTGGAATCATGGCGTCTGAGCACTGCGCGCAGCCTGGCTTCGAGTACCTTGAGGCTGAAGGGCTTTACGATGTAGTCCTCTGCACCGAGTTCCAGTCCTGCCACTACGTCTGTATCGTCGTCTTTTGCCGAGGCGATGATGATGGGAATCGACGAAAGGGTAACATCTTTTTTGAGTTTTCGGATAAATGCAAATCCATCCATGCCCGGCAACATGAGATCGAGCAGAATTGCGGACACGGGGCCATTTTTCAGAAACGCATGGGCATGCTCGCCATCCTGCTGGATTACGACATGGTAGCCGGCCTTGCCGAGGCTTGTCGCAATCATCTGTGCAATGTCGCGGTCATCTTCTACTACCAGTATGGTTTCCATAGTCTGTTTTACGGGTTCAATTCGGCGTGGACTCCCTCCACCATATACAGTATAGACTCGCAAGCGTTGGTCATGTGATCTCCAAGCCTCTCAAGGTAGCCTGAGACTTGGATGAACTTTGTTACTTTCTCCGCATCGTCGGGGCGAGTGCCGAGCAGAAGAACCATCTCCTTTATCACCGTTTTGTGCAGATGATCGATCTGGTCATCCATGAGCGAAGTCTGGCGGGCAAGCAGCGCGTCTCTTCCGATGAAGGCATTGACCGTGTCGGTAATCATCGAGGCACCGATGCTCGCCATCTGCTCGAGCATTGCAGTCTGACGCCACTGAGGATCTTGTACGAAGAATTTTGTTGCTTTGGCCAGATGCGCGGCGTAATCCGCGCTGCGCTCGAGATCGGAGGCCATCTGAATGGCGCAGAGAAGAAGACGCAGATCTTTTGCCACAGGCTGTTGGGTGGCCATGGTCGTCGCGACCAGGTCTTCGATTTCAAGTTGTTGCATATCGATCAACACGTCGGCCTTCTTTATCTTTTTGGCCGAATCGAGGTCACGTTCTCGGAATGCAAACATGGCTTTTTGGAGTGCATCGACAGTCGCCGCCCCCATCGCGGTGATTCGTGCATTGAGCTCTTCGATCGAGTGCTCGAATGCTTCGCGTGGCATACAGAACCTCCCTTCCCCTATCAACCGAAGCGGCCGGTGAGATAACGCTCGGTCCGCTCATCTTCCGGAGCGACGAATACTTTTTTGGTGAGGCCGACTTCAATGAGATCTCCTAAAAGCATAAACGCGGTATAGTCGGAAATGCGGCCGGCCTGCTGCATGTTGTGCGTCACTATGATGATAGTATAGTCTTTCCGCAATTCCGAAATCAAATCCTCGATGTAGGATGCGGCGATGGGGTCGAGCGCGCTGGTCGGCTCGTCCATCAGGATCACGTCGGGCTGAAGGGCAATTGCACGGGCGATGCAGAGTCGTTGCTGCTGCCCACCGGAGAGGTCAAGGGCGCTCTTCTTCAATTTGTCCTTGACTTCGTCCCAGAGTGCCGCTTTGCGCAGGCTGTTCTCGACGAGGTCATCCATGTTGCCTGAATAGCCGTGCGCTTTTGCAGCCCAGGCGATGTTCTGATAGACACTCTTGGGAAAAGGGTTGGGCTTCTGAAACACCATGCCGATATGCCGACGTATCAGCACAGGATCCACCGAAGATGCATAGATGTTCTGGCCCTTGTACCAGACCTCCCCCCGGGTTCTTGTGCCGGGTATCAGCTCGTTCATACGGTTAAGGGCTCGTAGAAGCGTGCTTTTCCCGCATCCCGATGGGCCGATGATGGCCGTTACATGCTGCCTTTGGAAACCCATGGAGACGTGTCTGATGCCTTCATGGCCGTCGGCATAGATGATACTGAGATCTTTGGTCTCGATAATAAAGGAGGGTTGTGTTGTAACTTCTTGCATCATGCACCTCTACTGTATTCTTTCTATATCAATGCGATGTGAACAAATTGTTAAAAATTGGTTAAATTGTTCGATATCGCAGATAAAAAATTAACAATCTGGGCATGTTGCTCCTTTGGACGCTCTTTTGAATGCTGGGTGCCTATTGCAGCATCAACCCGATGTCGCGCACACACTTCACCGCATGTCGCCGCATCCATCCGACGATGCCGTCGAGCACTTCGTGCGGGGTGCGGGGATTCGTAAAAATCGCCGTGCCGATTTGGATAGCCTGGGCACCTGCAAGGAGGTACTGAATCGCGTCGTCCGCTCGGGCGATTCCTCCAACTCCGATGACGGGAATCTGTACGGCGCGGCTCACCTTGTAGGTTGCTGCCACTCCGATGGGGCGTATGGCAGGCCCCGAGAGGCCGCCTGAGCCTCGTGCGATCGCGGGCCGCAGTTTTTCCGTATCTATAACCATCCCGACCACCGTGTTGACACAGGATATCGCGTCAGCACCACCGGCTTCTGCTGCCCGTGCAATATCCGCGATATCGGTCACGTTCGGACTCAGTTTAAGAATGAGCGGGCGCGCCGTACGTCCCCTGAGAGACCGAGTCAGCCGCTCGATCAGCACAGGATCGATGCCGAAGGACATGCCTCCTCGGTGCACGTTCGGACACGAGACATTGATCTCGTAGCCATCTACCCCGGACCGTTCTTCCTGTTGTGTGCCGATGGCCGAAAGGTGACCTTCTATTCGTTCAAGGACTGCGGCATACTCGTCCTCGGTGGAGCCGGCGACATTGATGATGACAGCGCAACGTCGGCGTCTCAGAAGAGGAAGTTTTTCCTGTAAAAAGCGTTCGACACCCGGATTTGCAAGGCCTATCGAATTGATGAGCCCCATCGGCGTCTCCACAAGGCGTGGTGCCGGATTACCCTGTCGCGGTTCCAGGGTCACCGCCTTGGTGTAGAGCGCTCCCAGCGCGTCGATGTGCACAAGTTCGTCGTATTCTTCACCGTAGCCGAAGCAGCCGGATGCGACGCCGACAGGGTTCGGCATTATAAGCTCTCCGATACGGACCGAGAGATCGAGATCAATGGAAGGTATATCGCTATGGACTTGCTCGTTCATTGCAGACTCGCCTCCCAGTCGATCTGATTTGCGTCAAAGACAGGTCCGTCGGCACACACGCGCAAAAAACCGCCCGACGTCGTAGGGAGCACGCAACCATGGCAAGCCCCGACGCCGCAGGCCATCCATTGCTCGGCAGAACAGTGTGCGGCGATCTGCTGTGTTTTGGCAAATGTTGTCAGAGAGGCGAGCATCGGCCTCGGACCGCAACCGTAGAGATGCCAGTCTTTCGATGAGCCATCGCTGCTCTTCAGCAAAGAGAGGGCCTCCACCACCGTCCCACGAAAGCCCTCAGATCCGTCGTCGGTGGCGAGGAAAGCCTTTGCGAGTAGCTGGTTCCAGAGTAAAGTCATCGGACTATCGTCGGCGGATTCAGCACGAAGTGGAATGAGCGAGGCATTGCGGAACCCGAGGACCAGCTGAAACTCGTGGACAAACGCTGGAAGATTCTCCTGCGACAATGACGCCGCCATGAAGAGCACAGGACCGATACCGATACCGCCACCTACGATGATGGCCTTTTCTTTCGGAAGCGGCCATGGAAAGCTGTTGCCCAACGGTGCGATGACATCGATGAGGCTGCCGGGAACTTGCTGTGCCAGGGCTCTCGTCCCAGGTCCCCTGACCTGATAAATAGAATGGGCGATTGCCTTGCCTGTAGAGGCCGAGGCAGAATCTTCTTGTCCTGTGGGATCGAATCCTGCAAAGGCAAGAGGACGCCGAAGAATAGTGCCGGCACCGAACTCCACCATCGCTGGCAGAACCGTAAAGAATTGCCCGGCATGAGGCGCCGGCAGGTCCGAGGGCCATTCGAATGCGAAATGCATCCAATTCGGTGCAATCGCTTTGTTGATGAGTACAGGTGCATTGAACTGCCGCATGAGATCCACCTGGAGAGGCATTCTATCAAAGCCGGAAAGATTTTGATACCATGCTTAAAACAAGGGGGGCTCCTTTTCTTCGGCACATGATCAATCATTTTAAAATACTTATATTACAAAGAAATATCATCTTTCGAGACGCCCATCGAGTGGAGTTTCTCTTCGATGCGATGCATGCGCTCCATCATCGATGCGATGCTGCGTTCGAGTCGCTTGTGTTCGGCAATGAGCGTTTCGATCGGATCATCCCCCTCATCGACAGGGGGCATCACCGTCCGTTTTGCAATGAGTGGAGTGGCTCCTTTTGAGAGCGCCTCAGCTGCCTTCATGCGGGCCTCTGGATCGCGGATGGATGCGACGAGCGACAGCCCATCCCAGCCGAGCGAAGGATCGAGGTTGAGATTCTGAGCCTGAATGGCCGTGGATGCGGTTCTCTTGGGCAGGCCGAGTACTCTCTCGACATAGTCTTCAAAGCGCGCACGGTGGATGCGACAGAGCTCTTCGGCTTGAACGAGAAGCCGCCCGAGTTCAAGAAGCAGTGAACCGTTGCCTTTGAGGCAGTGCTCTTTTATGTGCGCCGTAAGAGAGACAAATTCAGGAATGGTGTCGAAGACATTGTTGTAAAACCCGAGGCCTTCGGCCTTCTCTAGAAGCTCATGAAAGATAGCCCAGAATTCTTGGGTGTGGGGCCTCGGCATGGGGAGGCCTCCGCGCCTCGTAAATAGAATGTGGTGGGCATATTCGTGGATTGCAGTATAGATGAGCTGATCATCCGAATCGAAATTGCGGTTGTGAATGACAATCTCAG
>DIXD01000089.1 GCA_002435985.1 Spirochaetaceae bacterium UBA6089 | reverse complement strand
CCATCATCGCCGGTGCCGGCATGAGGCCTCTCGCGCTCACACAGAACTTGGAACTCATGAACTTTATCGAAAGAACGGCAGGCCTGGCTGAGCGACTCGATACTGAGGGCACATACCAGAATGGACTCTGGCGTATCGTGCGAAGGAGCGCTACCGCATATCAAGGAGGCAGGACGGTCTTCGATTGCATCGCCCTCATGCCGGCGAAGGTTGTGCAGAAATAATTCAGCCCGAAGGAATACGTGCTGTTGACACCTGCAATTTTTGAATTATAATAGCTCGGCTTCCTTATAATAAAAGGACAGTTGAATCCATCCCACCCTGTGAGGAGTAAGTATGTCCTATACGACTGAACAGATTCGCAACATCGCCATCATCGGACATGGAGGCACCGGCAAGACCACCTTGCTTGAACACATTCTCTTTCAGGGCGGAATGATATCGAAACCGGAAACGGTTGATTCGGGCAAAACCGTCAGCGATTACGGAGACGACGAGATTGCGCGCAAGATATCAGTTCGCTCGAGCCTCACGCATGTCAACACCGATGACTGCAAGATCAATCTTCTCGATGCGCCAGGCGCCGGCGACTTTGTCGGCGAAGCCATTCTCGCGATACGCGCAGCCGAGACGGCACTGCTCGTCATCGACGGCAAGTCTGGTGTGCAGATCGAGACCGTCAAACTCTGGAGACTGTTGGAGCGCCATCAAAAACCAAGGATGGTGTTCGTGAGCCGACTCGATGAAGAGAGGGCAAATTATACCGCAGCCCTTGCCGATATAAAAGAAAAATTCAAGATTACCCCCGTGGCCATCACTATTCCGATGGGAGAAGGTCCTTCCTTTAAAGGCATCATCGACGTGCTCAACAAAAAGGCCTATATGCGCCCTTCTTCCCACGATCAGAAAGAGCAGATCGGAGAAGTCCCGCCGGAATTCGCCGATGCGGTGGAGTCTGCTCGGAGCCAGCTCTTTGAAGCCGCCACCGAGGGCAGCGATGAACTTATGGAGAAATATCTCATCGAGGGCGAACTCACTCAAGACGATACCTTGGCTGGTCTTAAGAAGGCCTTCGCCACAGGAAAGATTGTCCCCGCCTTTGCCGGCTCCGGTCTGGCCAACAGCGGCACTTCCGCCTTCATCGACTTTGTGGTGCACAGCGCCCCCTCGCCTCTCCAACGCGCTCCTGAAAAGGCTCATGACCAGGAAGGCAATCAGCTCGAGATCGCCATCGACCCCGCAAAACCTGCCTCTGCCTTTGTGTTCAAGACACAGATCGATCAGTTTTCCGGACGCCTCTGCTACATCAAGGTAATGACAGGCACGGTCCTCCCCGACATGGACATGATCATCGCAAGCGAACAGCCACACAAGGAGCGCATCGGAAAACTCTACACCATGCAGGGCAAAAAACTCGAGGATATTGCTGCCCTTCCTGCAGGCGACATCGGCATTCTCGCCAAGATCGCCACACTCAAGACCAACGACACCATCAGCCAATTCGACAAACTCTTCTCCTATATACCACTGCGCCTGCCTTCGCCAGTCCACATGCTCGCCATTTCGGCGGTCAATAAAAAAGAAGATGACAAGCTGAGCGAGCTTCTCTACAAGGCTGCAGAGGAAGACCTGACCTTCAGCGTGCACTACAATCCTGAGACCAAGGAGACGGTCATCGCCGGCATGGGGGAGCAACAGATCACCATGATTCTGGACAAGATCAAGACCCAGTCCAAAATCGCCGCCGAAACGAGAATACCGCGCGTGGCGTATCGTGAGACGATCACAAAAAAGGCGACGGCCGAGTATACACATAAAAAGCAAACCGGCGGCCATGGGCAGTATGGCCGTGTCGTGTTCGAAATCGAGCCGCTCGAGCGGGGTAAAGGCTACGAGTTCGAGAACAGAATTTTCGGTGGTGCGGTGTCCAAAGGATTCATGCCCGGCATCGAAAAAGGCATTCACCAGGCGATGGAAGCTGGTGTCCTCGCCGGATATCCCGTCGTCGACGTCAAAACTGCCATCATCGACGGCAAGGAACATCCTGTCGACTCATCGGAGATGGCGTTCAAGATTGCGGCGCGAGGTGCCTTCCGCGAAGCCATGAGACAGGCGAACCCTGTGCTGCTCGAGCCAATCATGAACCTTTCGGTCTTTGTCGAGGAAAAGTATCTCGGCGACGTCATGTCCGATCTCTCTGGACGCCGCGGCAAAATATCAGGGCAAAATCCCATAGGCGGAGGCATTGTCCAGATCGATGCCCAGGTACCGCAGGCAGAACTCCTGCGCTATGCCATCGATCTCCGATCCATGACATCGGGTACGGGCTCCTTCGAGATCGAGTTTTCCCACTATGCGCCGATCTCCGGTAAGATCGCCGACGATGTCATCAAGGCCGCACAGGCCTTTAAGACACAGGAAGCGGAAGAAGAATAATCAGGCTGCTTGGTGTGGACTTCCGCGATTGCGGTGGTCCGCACCCTTGGAGCTGCGACATTAGATGCCGCCCTGGCCATTCTCTAGACGCTCAATTTCGTGGATGAACTCATCGAGGGTGTCATATTTTCTATACACGGACGCGAAGCGGATGTACGCGACTTTATCCAGTGAGTAGAGCTTCTGCAACACCATGCGCCCCAGCTCTTCACTGGAGATTTCGTTGGAAGCCTTGGCGTACTCCGCGGCTTCGTCCTCTATTTCGTTGATGAGGTTCTCGATAGACATCTGGGATACGGGCCGCTTTTCGAGTGCACGCACCAGGCCGCGTTCGATCTTCTGGCGTTCGAAAGGCTCACGGCGGCCGTCGCGTTTGATCACAAGAAGCGGCTTCTCCTCAATGCGCTCATAACTGGTAAATCTGAGGCCACAGGAGAGGCATTCTCTGCGGCGCCGTATCGCTTCTCCATTGGCCAGAGTCCGTGAATCGATGACCTTGTCTTCCATGCTTCCACAGTAGGGACACTTCATTCGGCATCCTTTTCTGCGGTCTTCGAAAAGACTTTTAAAAATTCCAAGGGCAGAGGGAAAATGATCGTCGAGTTTTTCTCAACCGCGATTTCCGTCAATGTCTGCAAATACCGAAGCTGCAAACTCGAAGGCGACTTCGACAGCACTTCGGCAGCCTGCGCGAGCTTCTCGGAAGCCTGAAGTTCGCCTTCGGCGGCGATGATTTTTGCCCGCCGCTCGCGCTCTGCTTCTGCCTGACGAGCGATCGCCCGCTTCATGGTCTCCGCGAGCTCAACCGCTTTTATCTCCACGGCCGAGACTTTGATGCCCCAGGGGTCTGTCGCATCATCGAGCAGTTTCCGGAGCACCTGGCCCAACTCCGCCCGCTTTGCAAGCATATCATCGAGCTCGTGCTGGCCAAGCACCGACCTGAGAATCGTCTGGGCGAGCAGGCTCGTGCTCTTGGTATAGTCGGCCACTTTGACGACAGCCAAGATCGGATCGAATACATTGAAGTACACCACGGCATCTACGACAACGGTGACATTGTCGCGGGTGATGACTTCTTGTTTAGAGACATCGATGGTGAAGGTGCGCATGTCGACCTTACGCAAAGAATCGAGACTAAATGGTAAAATCAGATTAAACCCCGGCGATAGCACCTTCTGCAGACGGCCGAGACGAAACAGTACACCCCGCTGATATTCGGGGATGACACGCATCATCTGAATCAAAATGATGAACGGCACGATCAGAAGACCGGCCGCAATGTCGGGATTCCTTGCAAGCAGCAGTACTTCGAACACCGCCCAGGCCAGAAACAGAACGAGCAGGAATAGAAAGACAGGTGTTTGCTTTCGGACGATTGCGATGACGATAAAAATGATCCACCACACCGCGAGCAGCGCAAAACCGACAATAATCAAGGACATTCTCACTGCCTCCAGATAAGAGTAAATATACTATAATTTTATGAATTCCACAAAGCACCGTGCTCTATTGCCTCTTTTCCCTTGTATGAGTATTGTATTTATAAATAGATAACCTCACTTTGCAACGAACGGAGGATGGGCATGAATTTTTCAGAGAAACTCAAGAAATTTATGGAAAACAGCATCGATGCTTCCAAGGAATTTCTTGAAAAAACATCCGATCAAGCACAGACGTGGACTGAAATGGGAAAACTCAGAATTGAGATTCTGCAACTCAGATCAAAGGCTCAATCGCTCACTGCAAAGCTCGGTACCGAAGTATACTCCCTATTGGTCGAGAAAGATGAGCCGACGATCGGGCCCTCTACCCCCGAGATCGAACCGATCATCAGGGAACTCAAAGAACTCGACCGAATCATCGACGAAAAAGAGGCGCTCTATAGGAAAAAGGGCGGAAAAGACAAAGACCTCGACGAAAAAATGTAGAGATGTGCTTTTGCCTACCAGGCCCCACGTCCGTCGATGGGAAAAGAAAAAACTCGATGGCCGCACGGCCACATGGTTGCCGCTCCATGCGTTGGCGTTAGTCTGCTCCTAACATTTTTTGTGGATATGCGTCACAAAGAGCGGACCGGCGCCGTGCGCGGTATCGGGGAGAATGATAGCGCCGAACGACGTTTTTTCTCCCCACCCCACGTCAAGAATGTCGCAGTGGTTGCCATACTTTTCTACAAGACGCTGGAGGACCCCATCGTTTTCAATTGGCGAGATGGAACATGTCGAATACACGAGGCAGCAACCCGGTTTCAGCATGAGAAAACAGCTCGACAGCAACGACCACTGTCGCAGGGCAAGCTGGCGCGTGCGCGCGGGCGTCCACGTTGAAAGCGCACGGTGAGAATTGAGCACGTGCCGCTCCGAGGAACAAGGGGCATCGAGGAGAATCGCGTCATACCGATTTTTTGTGGTTCTGCAGAGTCTAGCTGCATCGTATCCGGTGACGGAGACTCGTGTACGAGTCACTTCGGGAAGCTGTCCATCGAGGACATCACGCAGCCTCCGACGTCGCTCGGAGGACAACTCGTTGGCCTCGATGCGGACCTGTGGGCATGAGCACCCTGCAAGGACGAGCGTTTTCCCGCCTGGTGCAGCGCAGGCGTCGAGAACAATCCCCTCTCTTGGAAGATGAAGCATCTTCGCCGCCTCTATGGATGCGCGGTCCATACGATAAATTCCTTCCGGAGGGTCTTCGATGAATTCGATCTCCCCCTCCGCATTGAAGCGCACCCCCAGAGCGTCGTTGGGGTCGAGCAGCGCAGCACGCAGGCCTTCCCAACGATCACCGTAGAGATTCTTATAAAAAGCATCGAAACCAGCAACGCCTGTCATGTACTTCTCCATATTCACGAAAACGCAAAAGAATCAATATCGTCATTGTCCCACATTGACGATTTTCGGCTTTCCTGGTAGCGTCTGAATATCTTCAGGATTTCCCAATGATATCAGTTCCGGAACTTATCGTCTTCGATCTCGACGGCACGCTCGCCGACACAATAGAGGATATCGCAGTCTCGGTAAACCGAGTGCTTTCCCGTTTTGGACTTCCTCAGTACGATTCTACCACTTACAAACACATGGTCGGCGACGGTTTCCGCGTATTGATCGAGCGCTGTCTTCCTCCTGCAACCCTGCGTGACGAGGCGCTCTTTGCCCAGGTGTTCGAAGGTGCGATGAACGAATACACAGCGCACTGTCTAGAAAA
The DNA here is from genome assembly GCA_002435985.1 of Spirochaetaceae bacterium UBA6089. Classification (GTDB taxonomy): domain Bacteria; phylum Spirochaetota; class Spirochaetia; order Treponematales; family Rectinemataceae; genus Rectinema. The sequence goes on along the minus strand of DIXD01000089.1, from coordinate 8,982 downwards.
GACCCAACCCTTTCCCGGCATGCTCGCCACATTGGAGGCTCTTTCCAAAAAAGGCATTCCTCAGGCCGTGCTCTCCAATAAACCAGACGACATGTCGAAGCTCATTGTTCAGTCTCTATTCAAGGATATCTCATTTGTCGCGGTCTGGGGAAACAGCCCCGAACGGCCCCGTAAGCCCGACCCCACAGCCGTGTTGAAGATTTGCAGCATGGTAGCCGCTCGGCCCGAGCGCAGCCTCTTTGTGGGCGACTCTGGCGTCGACATGAAGACGGCTCGAGCCGCGGGTATGGTCGGGGTGGGCGTCCTGTATGGCTACCGGTCGCGGGAGGAGCTAAAGATAGCGGGAGCTGATTTTTTCATTGCATCGCCGGAGGATTTACTGTCGCTCATCGGTGTGACATAACTCAGCACAGCAATACACCGGCTCGCTTTTCTTTTCGAAGAATGGAGGATATATTTCCAAGAGTCGGCATGAAAGAAGATTCATTCATGTTTGAGACTAAAGCCCAAGATTATTCTTGAGGAGAGAGTATGAATCGAGAAGAAATTATTGCGCGGGCACAAGACTATATTGCTCATGAGACGGATCCTTTCTTTTCCGACGAAGTGAAGGCTCTCCTCCAGAAAGGGGACTGGAAAGAGCTCGAGGACCGTTTCTACCGGGACCTGGAGTTCGGCACGGGAGGACTTCGCGGCGTCATCGGCGGGGGATTCAATCGCATGAACACCCTTGTTGTTACGAGGACTACCCAGGGCTTGTCCGACTACCTCAAGGAGCAGTTTCCGCATAGGCCGCTTTCCGCATGCATAGCCTACGATTCTCGACGAAAATCGAAGGAGTTTGCGCTCGCTACGGCGCTGGTCTTTGCGGCCAATGGCATCAAGGCGTATCTGTTTTCTTCGCTGCGACCAACCCCCGAGCTGTCATATGCGATCCGTATGGTCGGCGCGGATACCGGCGTTGTCGTCACTGCAAGCCACAATCCCCCTCAGTACAACGGTTATAAGGCCTACTGGAACGACGGCTCGCAGGTGGTTCCCCCGCACGACAGCGGCATCATCGAAAAAGTGCTCAAGGTGAAAGACGTCAAACTCATCATGGAAGGTGAAGCCCGCGCCAAAGGCCTCTTGGTGAACATCGACAAAGATGTCGACGACGCCTATGTCGCAATGGTGAAATCCCACCTCATGAGGCCAGAACTCTTTACGCAGTTTGGAAAATCGGTCAGCATCGTGTACACGCCGCTTCATGGCACGGGAGCCATGCTCTTCGAGCACATTATGGGAGAGTTCGGTCTAAATGTGCTCACTGTCCCGGAGCAGCGCGAACCTGACGGCGAGTTTCCCACGGTGTCCTACCCCAACCCCGAGGAACCGGCCGCGCTCGCCATGGCGATCGAACTCGGCAAAAAGACGCACGCCGATGTCGTCATGGCCACCGACCCGGACGCCGATCGCCTCGGTATCGCGGTGCCCGATGGCGCAGGGGGCTTTGTGCTCCTCACAGGCAATCAGCTTGGGGTACTTCATCTTGACTATATTGCCCTCACGTTGAAGGAACTCGGCATAATGCCTCCACGTCCCGCGGCCATCCGCAGCGTGGTCACAACCGAATTCCAAAAAGCAATCGCCGAAAAAAACGGCATCGCCAGCTTCGAGTGCCTCACGGGCTTCAAGTGGATTGCAGACCTCATGAGACGCTTCGAGCGGGAACACTACGATTTCGTGTATGCCTCCGAGGAGTCGTACGGATATCTCATCGAGTCTGAGGTTCGAGATAAGGACGGCATCTCCGCGGCGGCGTTGACTGTCGAAATGACGCTCTACTGGCGCTCTAAGGGCAAAAGTCTCCTCGAACGCCTTGATGACCTATACCGGGAATACGGATATTACGAGGAAAAGGGCCTAAGCTTTTATTTTGAAGGGGCACGGGGCATGCAGATTATGAAAGGCATCATGGACTACTACCGCAGAGAAGCTCCTGGGAAGTTCGGCGGTCTGGAGGTGATCCGAACGCGGGATATCAAAACAGGGATCGAGCAGGACAGAGACGGCAGCCTGACCAAGGTGGACCTGCCTCAGAGCGATGTCATCCAGTGGCGCCTCGAAGATGGGACGCTCCTCACCGTACGCCCGTCAGGCACCGAACCAAAGATCAAATACTATATCCTGTGCCACAGTCGAGGCGATGAACTCTCCGTCAGCAAAGAAATGACGAAGAAAAAAATCACTTTGATCGAGACAGATATCCGCAGTCTGATCGATTCACGCCGCAGATGATAGACGAACGAGGCGCCCCTCTCTGGGCATCACTTGTTGGAAAAACTGAAGAAGCCCGTACTCCTTCTGCGCCATGGTATAAAAAAGAATTTGGGCGCTGGAAAGCCCTCTCTTGGCCATTGCCTATCTGCGATGAAGTGCCGTGGGAGGAACGTCCCTACGTAGCCCTGGACGTCGAGACGACAGGACTGAATGCCGAGCTGGAGAAGATTGTCGAAATAGCGCTTGTTCGCTTCTTCTTCGATAAAGAAGGGGCCCTCTCTGAGGAGGACCGGTTTTCTACACTGATCAATCCAGGTGTCGCCATTCCTGCACAGGCGAGCCGTATCCACGGCATTACCGAGGCGGATGTGGCAAATGCGCCGCTGTTTGGAGATATTACCCAAAAGATTTCCGACATCTGTGACGGACGAGTGATCGTGGGGCACAATGTGCTCTTCGATATCGGTTTTCTCGAAAAAGAATTCGAGCGGGCACAGATGGCAACAGACTTTCAGGAATGTGCTGACACATTCGGCATGGCTAAACTCGCTTTTCCATCCATGCCCTCGTATAATCTTGGGAAGCTTGCCTTCTCGATTGGTCTTCAGTCCGATGCCCGTCACCGAGCGCTCGGAGACGCTCTCACCTGTATGCGGCTGTTCGCGGCATCGCTCAGAATTCTTACCGAGAAATGCTGAGAATCAATCTTACTATTGAAAGGCAGTTCCGTGTGGTTTCGAATAAAGCATAGTATTCAGATCCTTTTGTGTATCATCATAGTGATGAGCATTCGGTTCGCGATGCTCTCCCTGAATCCATACCCAGAGGTATGGGGACAAACACAGATCGGCGAAGATGCCGTCATGGAAGGCATCAAGAAGGGCTACGATCCACACGTGCTGGCCTCCATGCTCATCCCTTCGTCGGGCCATATCCTCGCCATGCTCATAGACAACGAAGATTCTGAAGAATATCGAGAGCTCGATGGCCTATCCTACCCCGCAGAGCTGTACTATGACCGAATCGCAGCCCTTCACGAAAGCATGAGTACACTGAGGCCAAGGTACGAGTCTATGTTCGATGTGTTGTATGAGGCTATGAAGGTGTATGCCCCTGCTGTACCGCGCGACTGGGTAGAAAAAGAGGCGGATTCCTGGCAGGGAGATGTCACGCTACCCCGTCTTTTTACCTTACCCAGACTTCAGGACCTCGATTATTCGCACACCTTCGCCCTCGACATTTTCCTTAAAGAGGTAGAATATCTGCCCGGCAATATTCAGCGCGGCCCCATGATCCATTCGCTGAGCGACGGCATCGTGGTCGCTGCAGAAAGCGGCTGGGTCGGTTTTCCGAGAACAAGCCAATCGCTCTCATTTTTGAAAGGCGGCATTTCTCCGAAAGCCGGCAACGGCGTCATCATATATTCCCCCGAGGAAAAGAGATATTTCCTCTATTTTCACCTTTACGATGCGCTCGTGGAGAAAGGACAGATCGTCCGGCGAGGGCAGGCAATTGGACACGGCGGCAATACGGGCATCAATGCGCGAAAAAAAGGCGGCGGAGACCACCTCCACCTCGAAATATTCGATGCACACAAGGGTAAGCCGCTCAGAAACACCCAGATTATTGCCTTTCTTCAGGGCTCGGCGCGAAAAAATGCCGTCCTCTCCCCGGCCGTTCCATCGGAATGATTTTTCGGCTATAGTATACTCATGAGTAACGTATTCCTTGTCGGCGATGTCGGCGGCACGAATACCAATTTAGCCCTTGCACGACACGATCAATCCGGTATCCATCTCATAAAAAAGGCGCGGTTCTCGACCAAGCAGGAAAAATCTCTGCTCGACCCCATAAAGCGCTTTCTTATGGAAGCGCGGGCTGCCGGCACTGCGGAGTCCATCGACTTCTGCTGCATCTCAGGCGCGGGGCCGGTTCTTCCGGACGAAAGTATTCCTCTTACCAATGCACCCTGGAGCATCCGCGCCTTGGAAATTTCTTCCGAGCTCAATACGCCCGTCAAATTGATCAATGACTTTACCGCCCTATCGTATGCGGTAACGCTCCTCGATTACCGAGACTCCGAGGCGGTAACGCAGCTTCCGCACACGGATGGTTCCCTGTATGCGCCACGCGATGGGATCATGCTCGTCATTGGGGCTGGAACAGGGCTCGGCGTGGGCTTTGTCGACCGCAGTGGCGACCAGATCAAGGCCTTTCCTTCGGAAGGAGGACACTCGGAGATGCCTTGTTTCGATGATCTCAGCCGAGCGATACACCGTTGGCTGAGCGACAGATACAGCTACGCCGCCGGAGCCGAGATAGCCATCTCAGGACAAGGAATAGCGAATATCTTCAAATTCATTTGTTCGGACGAATTCGATACAGGGCTTTTGTCCAGCGACTATGAAGACGAGGTTCCGCGTGCAGCGTTGGAGGCAGGTCTTTCGGACAGAGCCCGAAACATTCTGGCTTCTCGGCGCCTGGACTGGCCCGCCAATATTGCCCTCCATGCCGAGGATGATGCATTCTGTGCGCTCACCATGGAACTCTTTACCCGGCTCTACGCGCTCAAGGCGGCTAATCTGGCCTCTATTTTTCTGCCTCCGGGCGGCGTATGGCTCGCAGGAGGCATCTCTTCCAAAAACGAGCCGTGGCTCATAAAAAATGCGCGGTTTATGCGCTGGTTCGAGAAAAACTATGCCCAGCACATCCGCCAATTCCTGGCGCACACTCCCGTCATGATCGTAAAAAATTACGACATCTCCCTCTTGGGCGCAGCGGTCGCTGCACAACAGTTTTCTGCTCATGCGTAACGCGGAAAGATCTGTGACAGAAGAAGAGCTGGATCCGGCGCTGCGGGAGGACATGATCGCAAAGCATATCGACATCGGCCTCACGCTCGATATTCTGAATCGATACAACCGCGGCGATTTCGATCACTTCGCCAAGGTGGTTCCCAGTGGTGTCCCCCCGATCGACGGAATCGGCGTAGTCGATATCCGCGACAGAAACCCAGATAGAATCTTATTTCGTTTCTCGAAGGACAAGGCCCTTGCAAATCTCCAAAAAAACGGCATTTCTCTCTCCGGCGATCTTGCTCCGGAGAGAGGCACAGTGTTCGAACGACGAGAGGGGACGGAAATTTTTCTTTCTTTTACGACCGATGCCCTCAAGACCATCGGCGAGCAGATGCTCTGGCGTTGCGCATACGGCGTCCTCAATGGGGGCTCTGCCACAAGCTACGCCGACCTCAAAAAAAACCGCGCCATCGACGAGGCTTTATTCTCCGCCCTTAAGTCTTCCTTTGAGCGCTTCGCAGCGCAGTACAGAGACATGCCGAAAGGCCTGACTCCTGGATACATCAATCCCGACGGCTCGCCGGGCGCAACCTTCCTTGAGCTCAAAATGCGAGCTCGCCTCCTCTCCGCACAGAAGCTTCGACATCAGCACCGACGCGAGCCTTTCATGCCCCTCTTTCAGATGACGAGCACGGCAAACCACGACCAGCTGATGCGCGCGTATGAAGATCTTCAGCACTCGCCTTTTCTCGCCTCTCTCGCAGCCGAGGTCGGCCTAAGGGCTTCGGACTGGTTGAGCGGAATTCAGCCCATGATCGCCGCGTATACGCATTCCGCCGAGGGCCGCCCCAAGCGTATTTTCGACAGGGCGTACAGCAGAGAGCACTGTGCACTCGCCCTCCCCGGAGGCCATGGCCAAAGCTTTATGGTTCTCGCCGACGTTTTCCGCGAGCTTCAGAGAAAAGGCATGCGCTACGCGATGCTGAGCAATGTCGACAATATAGGCGCCTATGCCGACCCTGTCGAGCTCGCCATCCTCGGAATTTCCGGCAAACCTGCAGGCTTCGATTTCTCCTTCAAGACCCCCGTAGACCTGAAAGGGGGTATCCTGGTATACACGCAGGACGGCTCGAAGAATGTCGTCGACATCGGTCCTGCAATCGAGCTTGCGGAGATCGAGCGCCTCGAGCGGCAAGGTGCACAGATACTGTTCAATTGCGCGACGGGTATGTTCGATCTCGACTGGCTCGTGCCGCATCTCGAAGAGGTTGCGAGGAATCTTCCCCTGCGTTTCTCTGATCAGAACAAGGATGCAGGCTCTTACTCACAGGCCGAACAGGTAACCTGGGAAATAGTCTCCCTCCTGCCCGATTTCATTGCCTTCGCCGTGGACAAGAGAAAACGCTTTTTAGCCGCCAAAATGCTGGCCGAAATGCTCCTCACGAGCGGATTCGGCATCGACGATGCATCGGTGCCCGTTTCGTTGAGGCAAACGGGGACGCTGCTCCGCAAGGGGCAGCGCTGGCTTTTGGAACATGTCTACGGCTTGCGCTGCGTCGGCGGCCGCTGGCTGCCTCGCGAAGTCACCCGGCCTTGAGTAGCTCCCGGCTATTCCTTCATCCGAAGTAGGCGTGTTGACTCCGCCGTGCAGATTCAGAGCGAATCACGTCCCAAAGACGATATCGATCACTTCCTCCATCCGTGAGACGGGGTGGAATGTAAGCCCCTTCTTTACATGCTCGGGAATCTCGTCGAGGTCCTTTTCGTTGGCCGCGGGAATGATGATCTCTCTTATCTTGTTCCGCTTGGCAGCCACGGTTTTTTCGCGCAGACCACCTATTGGAAGGACCTGCCCTGTAAGGCTCAGCTCCCCTGTCATGGCGAGGTTGCCCTTGATGCGTTTATTGAGGACCAGCGATAGAAGCGCCGTGGCCATTGTGATGCCTGCGGACGGGCCGTCCTTGGGAGTGGCGCCTTCGGGGATATGCAGGTGTATTTGCCTCGACTCGAAGAACTGGGCATCGATGCCATATTTCTGCGCGGCGATATGCCTCACATAGGTGTAGGCGATGCCGGCCGACTCCTGCATCACAGGCCCCATTTGGCCCGTGAGCTTGAAGCCTTCCTTGCCGGGGTTGGCCACGGCCTCGATGATGAGGGTGTCGCCGCCCATGCTGGTCCACGCGAGGCCCACCGCCATACCCGGCCGAGTCGCACGCTTGAGCTCGTCGTCGCGGAACATGGGCTTACCCAGATATTTCTCCACGGAATGTTTGTCGATGACTATCCGCTCCTCCTGCGTGCTTTCCATCACGATAGTCTTGGCTATCTTGCGGTGAATTTTATCGAGGGCTTTTTCGAGATTGCGCACACCTGCTTCGCGCGCATACCCATCGATGATCGCCAAAAGTGCCTCCCGCGTATATTTCACCTGGTTCTTTGTGAGACCATTACGCTCGAGGCTCCGCGGAATGAGGTAGTGGCGGGCAATCTCGATCTTCTCCACATCGACATAGCCCGGAAGCTGTATGACTTCCATGCGGTCGAGCAAAGGCCGAGGAATAGTGTCCAAGGTGTTCGCGGTGACGATGAAGAAGATGTTCGAAATGTCGAAGGGCAGATCGAGGTAGTGGTCCCTGAAGCTGAAGTTCTGCTCGGGGTCGAGGACCTCGAGGAGGGCGCTCGAAGGGTCTCCTTGATAGGAGATGCCCATCTTGTCGATCTCGTCGATCATGAACACGGGGTCACGGCTTTTGGCGATCTTGAGCCCCTGGATGATCTTGCCCGGCAAGGCCCCGACATAGGTGCGGCGATGGCCTTTGATTTCAGCCTCGTCGCGCATACCACCCACCGAAAACCGGAAAAACTGCTTGGCGAGGGCGCGCGCTACCGAGCGACCGACACTGGTCTTTCCAACGCCGGGAGGACCGACGAGACAGAGAATGGTACCCCGCGTGTCTTTCTTCAACTTTCGGACGGCGAGGTATTCGATGATGCGGTCCTTTACATCCATAAGCCCATAGTGATCCTCCTCGAGGACCTTCTGCGCATGTTTTATGTCGAAATCCGAAGAGAGATTGATGTTCCAGGGAAGCGAACAGACGAGGTCGAGCCAGTTGCGCGTTACCATGTACTCGCTCGAAGACGGCTCCATGAGATTAAACTTTTCGAGTTCCTGCTCCACGATCTCCTTGATTTCTCCCTCGAATTTGAATGAATCGATCTTCTCGCGGAAACGCTGGTAGTCAGAGCTGCGCGCGTCCGGGGCCATGCCGAGCTCTTGCTTGATTGTTTTGAGCTCCTCGCGCAGAAAATATTCACGCTGATTTTTTTCGATTCTTTCATTGATTTCGGCCTGCACCTTTTTCTGAATACGCAGTAGCTCCTTTTCCCTGCCGATGTGGATGAGAACCTTCTCCATGCGCTCCCGCACATCGAGGGTCTCCAGAATGTCCTGCTGCTCCTTCTTCTCGATATTGAGGATGCTCGCGATGAAATCGGCGATCTTACCGGGATTGTCGATGTTGACCATATTGAGGCGCATCTCTTCAGAGAAGAGGGGGTTGTTCTCGCTGAGCTGCTTCATCTCACTGATGAGCGCGCGCGTGAGCGCCTTCACCTCGTCGGTGTCGAAATTCTCGTCGTCGAGGTAGGTCACGGCAGCAATGACCGGTGGCTCTTTGGAGATATACTTTTTAACCCTAAAACGTTTGAATGTCGAGATAAAAATATTGATTCCACCGTCAGGAAGATTGACCTTCTTTATAATTTTGGCTGCAGTCCCTACCAGGAACAGGTTGTCTGCCGAAGCCTCGTCCGAGTCCTCTTTTTGCAGCACGAGACCAATCATTCCGTCAGCGGATATGACCTGCTCGATGAGCTGGATATCCGGTTCCTTGCCGATCATGATCGGCGTGAAAAT
>DIXD01000001.1 GCA_002435985.1 Spirochaetaceae bacterium UBA6089 | reverse complement strand
TCCCTACTATCTTTCGCACGCACGTGGAAGCAGGATATACGACGCTGACGGCAATGAATTCATCGATTATCTCTGCGGTTACGGTAGCCAGATCGTGGGCTGAGCCGATTCTTGTCAACAGACAAATCCCGTGTAAACCTAAACCGAGCCGTTTTCATTGGGTAGCGCTCCATGAAGGCCTATTCCCTATTGTTTGAACCACCTCCACGTTCTCTATTTACCCTCGCCCAATTTATTATTATTTTTAGAATATAAAATGTTTATTATATAATAAACATTTTATAAAGGAGTTATTATGTTATTCACAGTTCCCGACTTACAATATCCCTTCGATGCCTTAGAACCCTACATCGATGCCGAGACCATGCGCATTCACCACGACAAGCACCACGGCGCCTACGTTGCCAACCTCAACAAAGCCGTAGATGGCACCGAATATGCATCCTGGAGCATCGAGGCCATTGCGCGCGACTGGGCCAAACTGCCCGACGCGATCCGGACAGCGGTGCGAAACAACGGCGGCGGCCACTACAACCACAGCCTTTTCTGGGAGCTCATAGGTCCAGGCGCCGGCGGCAAACCCACAGGTACCCTCGCCTCCGCGATCGACAGGGATTTAGGCGGCTTCGACGCTTTCAGAAGCGAGCTCACCAAGACGGCCTTGGCGCGCTTCGGCTCAGGCTGGGGCTGGCTCTCCCTCGGCCCAGGCAAGAAACTCGTCATCGAGTCGACGCCGAACCAAGATAGCCCACTGGCCGAGGGCCGAATTCCCTTGCTCGGCGTCGATGTCTGGGAGCACGCCTATTACCTCAAGTATCAAAACCGCAGGGCCGATTACCTCGAAGCCTTCTACAACGTGATCAACTGGAAGGCTGTTGCGGCACGCTACGAAAAGGCGATGGGATAGTTACGCGGGCGCCTCTTTATAGATAAGAGATGCTATAGAGGGGGCGGGGGCGCAACGGCGCCCCCGCTTCGTCATAAGGGATCAATGACAGTCGGTCGATGTTTACTGTGGCTACGGCCTTGAACTTATCGGCACTGAGAAACAGTCGAATTTACAGACTCATTGATATTGGCAGTCAATTAGAATCTGTGAAGATGTTTGCTCTTGCTTCCCTCCTCAAAAAAGCTTGCTAACTTTTCATATTGTTCTTCGAATTTTGTCGAATTTTCTTTTTGCAACCTTTTTAAATTCTGTCGCTTCCAGCAGACAGCGGGTAATCGGTCGAGATTGGGGATATCCACTGAAGAAAAATCGGTCCTCAACGATACGAAATCAAGCAGGAACTTTTGGTAGGGCATGATCTGTATTTTGAGAAAGGCTATTAGTCTCTCGAATGCGGTTACATGATCCGTATAGGAATACTGAATATCCGTCATCCCCGCGAATTCTTTACGAAATATTTCAGATTGATCCTTGATCACCGGGCTGAGCAATTCATGTACTGGACGATTGTGTCCCAAGAGCATTGCAATGAAACCTTTGATCAGGTTTTCATCCAGCCTCTCGCCGGACAACATTCCTGCAATATCAAACAAATCGCGAGGATGCTGGCGGTCGAGAGCTGCACACATCTTTCCACCGAATAATTCAGGCCATGAAACTGTCTTTATTTCTGCATAGCCATATTCGTCTTCGGCTTTTCGGCTGACTGCCCGTACTGAAGGTTCATACACATATCCTCGGATTGTATAGTTGGGTTCGATTTTGATAGATACCTAATGATTCGAGACAATTATCTTTTTCTCACTACCTGAACCCTGGACAACAGAGAAAAAGCCAGCATTGGATAATGCATCGGAGATCCTCATCAAAGCCGAATTGATATTGACATAGGCAGTATTTCGATCATCAAACTGAATATAGGAAAGATCTATATCAATAGAAAGACGAGGCATGTCGCGATTGAACAGGTTGATGGCAGTGCCGCCTTTCAGCGCGAAACACGACTCTTTGGCTATGAAAGGAATCGTTTCAATCAGAAGCGCGGCTTGTTCGGTATATTCCTTTTTCATATCGCCCGCGGATCGCTTACCACGATACCGTACTTGCTGTTCAGTCGCCCGCCCTTTTCTATTTCCCTATTGCCAGACCCCAGATCTATGCGGGAGACATTTATACGCTTTAGCCAGGGATGGTCGGCAAGCTCAGCCATATACAGAAAAAGACGTTTGACTTTGATCGAAGTACAATGTTCAAGAAGGGACTGAATGGTGACCGGCCTTGCGGTCGTCAACAGTTCCATCATCTGATATGTCTCCTGCACGGTATGAACTTTCGGCGTCAAGTACAGCATTTCCATCATCGCGCGTTCGATACAGGGAATACGGACCAAAAAATTCCCCACGTCATATTCGATGAGACCAATATTACCAGGCAAAAAGGAAGTATAATAAAGATCGAATTCAGTTCCATACTTTGCCACCAACCATGGCGGAAGCTTTTTGCCCCGCTGAGCAAAAAGTTGCGTTTTTCGAGCATATGGAACATTATGCGTTTTTCCATATTTCTCGCTCAAGGCAGAATACCCGCCTTGATGTACACTCAAGCCCAGAACTGTCTGCAATGTATAGAGCGCCCCATCCAGACTGACGTTCTCTCCCAACATGGTATACGCACCGCGTCCGATAGACTCCAGCCAACCTGATTTCACATAGTAGCGCTGAAGATCGCGGGATATGCCCAGCTTCAGCATCCCTCTGGCAGTGATCACAGTGTTTCGAGGCCAATCTTTCAACACATTCTTTATATTTATTCTGGTTTGCGTAGCCATACTACGCATGATAGTATATTTTTAAAGAAAAAACAAGGAAAAGGGCGATGTTCTTTCTCTTCAGAGGGCGGGGGCGCAACGGCCCCCCCGCTTCGTCATAAGGGATCGATGACGGATCGAGACCTGAAGCCGCCGGCGATGGCTCTCACGTAAGATTCCTGTTCACTCGTCTCGATGGCGCCGGGACGTGCGGCGCGTACGGCGCGAATGGCGCGCTCCGGCTCTTCCCCGAATTCTACGAGAATGCGGGCAGCGAGGAGGCCGGTGCGTCCAAAGCCTCCCATGCAGTGGATACAGACTCGCCCGCCGCGCGCGAGGACTCTGTGCACAAAGGGGCCTTCGCGGCGCCAGGACTGTTCCCAGACCGGGCCAGGAATCGATGCGTCGGTAATAGGCAGCCTCAAGTGGCGGATATGTTCCGGCACCAGCTCAGGCAGACGCCCCACCCCGGCAAACCTGTATTCGTGCTCTTCTATGAGACTAATGAGGACTTCGGCGCCCCAAGATTCGATCGCCGCGAGATCAGCCTGTAGGTCGCGGTCCCAGTCGCGGTCGCCGGACAGACCCGGCAGCTTTCGTCCCGGGCAGTACGTCATACCAACGACGCCGGAAAAATGTGTGCTTCGTAGTTCGTCGATTCGGAGAGGATTACTCTGGTCCGAGCACTTCTTCATTGTATCCTCGCATTCCGCTGCGCCGTACGGTCAGATTCAGTCTCGCTTCTGATAGTTCGGCGCTTCCTTCGTGATGACGATGCTGTGCGGATGGCTCTCGGCGTAGGCCGCCGCAGTGATGCGCACCATGCGGGCACTCCTCAGCTCGGCCAGTGTCCGGGCACCAGCGTAGCCCATGCCCGAGCGTAGACCGCCCAACATCTGCGCCATATAGTCCGACAGTTTTCCCCGATACGGAACCAGCCCCTCGACACCTTCCGGCACCAGCTTACCGTTCGACTGGCCGGAGCCGTAACGGTCCCTGCCGTAGCCATGAAGCGCTCCGACCGAGCCCATGCCGCGGTAGCTCTTAAACTGGCGACCCTCGTAGAGCACGAGTTCGCCCGGCGCCTCTTCGAGGCCGGCAAGGAGACTGCCGAGCATGACTGTCTCGGCGCCCGCCGCAATCGCTTTGACGATATCGCCCGAATAGCGGATGCCGCCGTCGGCGATGACGGGTACACCAAGGGCTCGCGCGGCTGTTGCACACTCGTAGATGGCCGAAAGCTGCGGCATGCCTGCACCGGAGATGATGCGGGTGGTGCAGATCGAGCCTGCGCCGACGCCGACCTTGATCGCGGAAGCGCCCGCTTCGATGAGGGCCCGCGTGCCCTCGGCGGTGACGACATTGCCCGCGACAATAGGCGTATCCGGAGCGATGGCCCTGATGCGGTGAATCGCCTCTATGACTTTTTTCGAGTGGCCGTGCGCCGTGTCGACAACGAGGATATCCACGCCGCGCGCACGAAGCAGGTCCACCCTCTCCTCGAGGTCCGGCCCAACCCCGACCGCCGCACCCGCAAGGAGCCGTCCACGGGCATCCACGGCCGCGCTCGGGTACTCCTCTTTTTTGACGATATCCTTAATGGTGATGAGCCCTTTGAGCTTGCCGTCGCGGTCGGCGAGGGGCAGCTTTTCGATCTTGTGGCGGCGGAGAATTGCCTTGGCATCCTCGACCGTGGTCCCCTCGGGAGCGGTCACGAGGTTCTTCGACGTCATAAAGACGGACACCGGTTTCTGCATGTCTTCTGGGCCACAGAAGCGCCGATCGCGGTTGGTGATGATACCGACGAGTCGGCCATTCTGAGGGTCGAGGATGGGGATACCTGATATCCTGTATGTTTCCATGAGATGCTCCGCTTCGGCGAGCGTCGCAGTCTCCGGAAGCCATACGGGGTCGGAGATCATACCCGACTCGGAGCGTTTGACTTTGTAGACCTCGGCGGCCTGGGCTTCGGCCGACATGTTTCTATGAATAACACCTATGCCCCCGATACGCGCAATCGCAATCGCAAGCTGTGAATCGGTGACCGTATCCATCGCAGCCGAGAGAATTGGAGACTTCAGCCGGAGTCCTAGCACAAGCTCAGCTGAAATGTCGACTTCTGAGGGGAGAACTTCGCTGTAGCCAGGAACAATGAGGACATCGTCGAAAGTAAGCCCCTCGCCTTCTTCAATCAGTGTTTCAAAACCCATATCCACAACCTCTCCAAAATGTATTGCAGAACGAAATGCAGGCGCCACTCGGCCGGGACCGCACAGACGGCGCCACTCGGCCGGTGCCGGCCGAGTCCTCGTGCGCCTCAGTGCCTAAAGTGGCGCACCCCCGTGTATACCATCGCAAGGCCGAGCCTGTCGGCCGCGGCGAGCACCTCCGCATCCCTCACCGAGCCGCCCGGCTGCACCACCGCGGTCACCCCGGCCTTCGCCGCGGCCTCTATGCCGTCGGCAAAGGGGAAAAACGCGTCCGACGCCATCACCGCGCCCCTTGCACGCTCGCCGGCGCGCTCGCAGGCCTGCCGCACGGCGTCGACCCTATTGGTCTGGCCACCGCCAATGCCCACCGCCGCGCATCCTAC